>DATDOR010000142.1:0-7452 GCA_035293165.1 Anaerolineales bacterium
AGGTGAGCAGCTTTCGTTGGGCGTTCAACCCCTCTAACTGCTGCGCCACGATTCGCGCTGTTGCCAGGTCTTCTGTCGTCAAAAACTCGACGATCCCGTTCGCATCCCCCAGCCGCCCCAGGGCATTCATCCGGGGTGCAATCGCAAAACCAATGTGTTCCTCTGAAAGTTGCGCCGGGTTCAAATCCGCCGTCTCGAACAGCGTTCGCAGCCCGAGCCGGTTCGTATTCCGCAAAACCTCCAACCCCTTTTGAAGCAAATACCTTGTGTCTGCACGCTGTATGGCCACATCCGCGACGATGCCCAGTGCAACCAGGTCAAGCAGTTTTTCGGCTTCGTCTGGCCTGCCCGCGCGCACGTACAATTCCTCCGCCAGCTTGTACGCCACACCCACCCCCGGCAGGTCTCGCAAAGGATGTCCGGGTGGGAGCATCTGCGGGTTGGCAAGTGCGTGGGCATTGGGGAGGGTAGGGGGCAGGGAATGGTGATCGGTGACCACCACATCCACGCCCTGAGATTGGGCGTAATCAATCGCCTCGTGTTCGGCAATTCCCGTATCGCATGTCAACACCAGCCGCGCCCCCAGCGCCAAGACTTCTTTCAGCGCGGGCAATTTGATCCCGTGCGATTCCGTTGCCCGGACGGGGATGTGATAGCTGACGGTAGCCCCCAAATTTCGCAAGGTTTCGACGAGCAGCGTGGTCGCCGTTTGCCCATCCACATCAAAATCTCCCCAGACACAAATGGTCTCATGGCTGCGCATAGCCAATTCGAGGCGATTCGCGGCAGAGGATAAATTCGGCAAATCCACCGCTGGGGCAGGCGTATACAACCGGGGATCGAGAAATCCACCCGCCTGGGCCGGGGTCGTGATCCCGCGCTGTGCCAGCACCTGTGCAACCAGGGGAGGCCCGCCGACGTAATCTTGCAGGTCAGCCGGGGGCGTGATTTCAGGAGGTAGAATCCAGTTAGACATTTATGCTGATTTTAGATGGAACGAACCGCCAACGCAAGCCTTTGGCCTGATTGTGATATACTCGCCAGACCTGACTCCTCACAACAAAACGGAAACGATGTCCCAATCCCTCAGTTTCTCCGCTCAAAAAGTCCAGGACGCGCTCAACCAGTTTGGCTTATCGCTCTGTGTTGTCGAACTGCCGGCCAGTACACGGACGGCTGTGGATGCTGCGACAGCAGTTGGTTGTTCGGTGGGCCAGATTGCCAAATCCTTGATCTTCACAACCAAACAATCAGAAAAACCCGTGCTGGTCATTGCCAGCGGAACCAACCGGGTGAATGAAAAACGAATAGGAGAATTGCTTGGCGAACCGATTAGGAAAGCGGATGCGGATTTCGTCCGCGAACACACCGGGTTTGTCATCGGTGGCGTGCCCCCGGTCGGGCATACAACCCCGTTGGCGACGTTCATAGACGAGGATTTGCTGCAATACCGGGTCATTTGGGCAGCGGCGGGGACTCCAAATGCTGTGTTTGAGCTAACCCCTGGGGATCTGGTGAAAATTGCTGGGGGACGAACGGTCGCGTTGAAATGAGATGAAAACCCTACGAGCGCTGTTCAACCCACTCAACGTTCTCATTGGGGCGGTCTTGTTCCTTTTCGGTTGTCCATTCTTTGGTATTGGCGCATATGAAGCAATAGAAGCCCAGCAGGAAGCCAAAACTTCTACAATTTTGTTGATGTGCGTCGGAGGAATGCCCATATTGGCGTTTTTGGGGTGGGTTTTCCTTTCAACACCTGTGTTTTTAAGAAGCACCCGAAAGTCGCCATTGGTGTCATGAGCAAGCGAAAAGAGCGGCGGGAAAAGGCCGAGTTGTTTGCCAAAGTTCGGGGCGCAGCGCAATCCCCCGCTGAAGCCGAAAAATTTCCCGCAGGACACGATGGCGTACCGGTGACGGATGATATTCTTGCCACTTCGGAGCAACTGGCTTCACTTGTCACCTCCACACAAACGCGAGAACTGCCCCGGATGAAAAAGTTTCGTTTTCAATTGCTTCATGCGTGGATCGTTGCCCATCTTTCGCCATCCCGTGTAGCAGATGTAGGGGGTGGAAAGGGATTGTTAGCCTATCTCCTTCAAGAAAGTGGTTGGCAAGCAACGGTCATTGACCCGATTTCACAAGATTTGCCCGCAAAATTTAAGGATTTATCCACAAATCGGCAAACGCGCATCCCCAATAAAGTCACTGTTCCCCGTCTGGTTTGTCCATTTGAACTGGAAATGGCGGGGGATTTTGACTTGTTGGTGGCGATGCACGCACATGGCTGTAATATTCAATTGATTCGTGCGGCAGCAGAATTTGGACGGGAGGCGATCTTGCTTCCGTGCTGTGTGATTGGCGAGCCGTTGATCCCGCCTCCTGGCGTGCATTGGATTCAAGCGCTTGTGGATGTCGCTGTTCAAAATGGTTTTACTGTCGAGCCATTCCGGTTGAATTTCAAGGGGCAGAATATCGGTTTGTATCTACGACCCAGGCTTGATACGCTTGAGATGTAAATGAGTAATGCGAGATTTCAACTCCCTTTACGCAATCTGATTCCCAGCAGCCTTGTAGTTCTTTTTGGGACAATGTTTCATTATTGGCTCTTTGGGATTTGCCGTGGTTGCCTTCCCGCCGATTCCCAAAGAACCTCATTATTCTTTGCTCATTTGCGGTGAAACCGCGTTATGATTGCTATATTCCTACAAAACATCTGAAATCCCATCGCACATGCCCCCTCTCCCAGCTCACCTCCGCTTTACGCAATCCTCCCTTCAGGACTTCACCGATTGCAAACGCCGGTTTCAACTCCGCTACCTGGATCAACTTGCCTGGCCTGCCCTTGAAACAGAACCTGCCCTCGTTCACGAACAATTCATGCACCTGGGCGCGCGTTTCCACCAACTCGCCCAACAGCACCAATTGGGCCTGCCTGTAGACCGCCTTGCCCGCCAGCTCACCGATCCCAACCTTTCCCGCTGGTGGGATAACTACCTCGCTCATCTCCCTGCCGACCTGCCTGCCAAACGCCTTACTGAAACGATCCTCACGACCTCCCTGGCCGGACAGCAACTCCTCGCCAAATACGACCTCCTCGCCGTAGAACCCAACCGGGCCGTCATTGTGGATTGGAAAACCTCCCAACCTCACGCCAAGCGCCCGCATCACGCAACCCTGGCCGGCCGTTTGCAAACCCGCGTCTATCGCTTTGTCCTGGTCGAGGCGGGCGCCCACCTCAACGGCGGCAACCCCTTCCAGCCCGAACAAGTCGAGATGATCTACTGGTTCGCCGAATTTCCCGATCAACCCTTCCACTTTCCGTACACTACCGCTCAATACCACGCCGACCGGGAGTATCTCACCGGGCTGATTGATGAAATCAAAACCCTCCGACCCGATCAATTTCCCCTCACCCCCGACGAAAAACGCTGTGCCTACTGTCCCTACCGCTCTCTTTGTAATCGCGGAACCCGCGCTGGAGACTTTGATGGCTGGGACACCGATAGCGATTCCATTCTCCCACTCGATTTTGACCTGGAGCAAATCGCAGAAATCGAGTTTTGAAACCACTCTGCTGGTCAATTAGATGATGAACACGTCATTGCGAGGGGCGGGTTTTGCCCCGAAGCAATCGCAGATTGCCGCAATCCTCCTCGCTCAAGGAGGGAGATTGCGCGGATGAAAGACATCCGACCACCAAAAACCAGCCAGCAATGACCAGTAGCAATGACCGGCAAAAATAAGCGAGGTACGCATGAATCCCCAAGCAGATATTGGCCTGATTGGCCTGGCCGTGATGGGCCAAAACCTGGTCCTCAACATGAACGATCACGGGTTTACCGTTGCCGTCTTTAATCGTACGGTCGAAAAAGTAGACCGCTTTCTGGCAGACGAAGCCAAAGGGACGAACGTCATCGGTACACACTCCCTGGAAGAGCTGGTCAGTGTTCTGAAACGCCCGCGCCGGGTCATGCTCATGGTCAAGGCGGGCGCGCCCGTTGACGCGATCATTGATCACCTGGTTCCCCTGCTCGAACCTGGGGACATCATCATTGACGGGGGGAATTCCCATTACCCCGACTCCACCCGCCGCACACAAACATTGGCAGAAAAAGGTCTCCTGTTCATTGGCACGGGTGTCTCCGGTGGGGAAGAGGGTGCGCGGTTTGGGCCGTCCATCATGCCTGGTGGTGCGCCCGAAGCCTGGCCGTATGTCAAACCCATCTTTCAAGGCATTGCCGCCAAAGTTGCGGATGGCTCCCCGTGTTGTGACTGGGTGGGCGAGGAGGGCGCGGGCCATTTTGTGAAGATGGTGCATAACGGCATTGAATATGGGGATATGCAGTTGATTTGCGAAGCCTATGATCTGATGCGATACGCGCTAGGGATGTCCCCGGACGAAATGAGCAAGGTGTTTGCCGATTGGAATAAAGGTATACTCAACTCCTACTTGATCGAAATCACGGCTGATATTTTGGCGTTTAAAGACGACGATGGCGTGCCGATGGTGGACAAAATTCTAGACACCGCCGGGCAAAAGGGGACCGGGAAGTGGACCGCGATCACAGCATTGGATAACGGCATCCCCCTGACTCTGATCGGGGAAGCGGTATTCGCCCGGGCGCTTTCGGCGTTGAAAGAGGAACGGGTGGCAGCCGCGAGCGTGCTTGGTTCACCTATCCCCGCGTATACAGGGGAGCGCACTTCCTTCATCGCCGATCTGAGCCAGGCGTTGTATGCTTCCAAAATTGTTTCGTACACCCAGGGTTATATGCTGATGCGATCCGCTTCCAAAGAATTTGGCTGGAAACTGGCATATGGAAACATTGCATTGATGTGGCGCGGTGGGTGTATTATCCGGGCAGCGTTCCTGGACGACATCAAAGCAGCGTATGACAAACAGCCTGATCTGACGAATTTGTTGCTCGATCCGTTCTTCAAAGCGCAAATGCAGCAAGCGGAAGCCGCGTGGCGGCGCGTCGTGGGGGCTGCTGTTTCTTTGGGAATTCCCGTTCCAGCGATGTCAAGTGCGTTGACTTTCTACGATGGCTACCGGCGAGATCGCCTCCCTGCGAATTTGCTCCAGGCTCAGCGCGATTATTTTGGCGCACATACTTATGAACGAGTGGATCGTCCACGAGGTGAATTTTTCCACACGAATTGGACTGGCGAGGGCGGGGATGTGACTTCAACGAGTTATAGCGCCTAAAGGAGAAGCGACTGTGCAAGTCGTGTTGCTGTTGTCTAAATTAGCCCGAAACATTCTCTCTTAGATAATAAAAAAACGGGCCTGCTTTCAAGCAGGCCCGTTTTTTTATGCCCTATAGTTTTTTGTTATTTGCCATTTCCTTTGTCGTTCCCATTATCACTTCCGTTTCCGTTGTTCTTGTTGTCATTTCCATTGTCATTGTTGTTGCCATTGCCATTATTACCGTTGTCGCTGTCATTTCCATTCCCATTATTACTGTTATTATTCCCATTCGTACCTGGGTCTTCCGGCGGATTCCCGGCATTTTCAGAATTTCCCGGTTCATCTGGGGAACCATTCCCATTATTGGTGCCCGAATTTCCGGGATTCTCAGGTTTACCGGCTTGTTCGGGGGTAGGTTCGCTTTCGGAACCACTCGTGTCATCAGATGGCTCTGCCTCGTCACTTATGCTGACGGGGGGAACATTTTTAATTTCTGGCGTTTCAGTGTCATTATCCTGTGTACCACTGAACTGAACGGCTACAAAGAGTGCCTGTTGGATAAAGGGTTGGGAATCACTAGGGACCGTTACAGCAAGCGCACTTAAGATATCCATATCTTCAGCGGATTTTTCTGCGACGAATTCAGTGATTTCAATGCCTTTAACAGGATCTTGTTGTACGACTGTTTCAAGGCTTTTAAAAGCCAACTCCATATGCCGTTCAAATCCCTCGACTGCCATCTCAATATTTCCATATCGCTTCAGGTTGGCTAACTCTTGCACCTCCACCAGACGAGTTTCTGCGAATTGCATGTGTAAAACAACATCTTGGGCATCGTCCGCGACATAGAGTTGAGCATCTTCGAAGCTTGTTTTCAGTTTATATAAAGAATCTCCGGGAAGGGAGGCGCTTGCGGCATACGCAACCTGATTTCCTCCAAAGAATACGACAAAAAGAAAAACGACCAACGCTGCGAAGGCAGGTGCTTTAGAGAAAACATTTGCAAATTTATTCCCCATGTGTCTATTCTTATGGAGATGTTTTGAAGCCCTAACTTGCTTGATTATCCTTGCGCGGCTTTCTTTCTGATATTGTTCGCCGGGTGAGTTATAAGGAAGATAAGTAATTTGCGTTGCAACTCTTAACAGTGGGGCTAAGGCCTGGCTGTGCTCAGGATACCGGTCCAAACATTCCTGATAGGTAAGGATTCCTGTATGCAGGGAATCCAGGCATTTCGATAGTGCAACAGGGAATGATTCACCCATTTTGACCATCCTTTTTGATTGTTTTAGCCAGCGCCTTCAGTGCTTTCAATTGTGTCTGATGGACGCTTTCTTCGTTTATGCCGAGGATTCTTGCTGTGTCAAGGTTCGTCAATCCATTGAAGAAACGCGAAACAATGAATTGATAGGACTTTTTATCCAACGATCTTAAGGCTTTGACAATGGCCTCTTGTTCTTCGTCAAGGTAGTCATCAGAAATGTCGTGTTTTGCTTTGGGATGCGTGCGAAGATACCGATCAATTTCATGATTCGCAATATTAAAAACCCATGCTAAAAAGTGTTTCCTTTTCTCTTCTTTTTGGTACCTGGGAAGATTTTCAAATAGCTTAATGAAGATTTTCTCGGTTAATAATTCTGTTTCTTCCCCATTTCCTACTCGATAATAAACGTAGTTAAAAAGTTGGTTTAAGTAACGGTCATATAGAATGGCGATTGATTTTGCATCTCCATCAATGGCTTGTGCAATCAGATGAGACTCAGCATCTGGTGGGGTTGAATGATGCTCCATCCGGGCTATTCCAGATAAATGCGATGAGTTTTTTGTAAACAATCTTGATCCAATATGGCAGCATTATAACAAGAAAGTATTTGACCTTGATTCTCAAGGGTAATTTTATCTTACACAATAGGAAAAACATACCTTATTGACTCAAAATTAGAAAAAATGTATTCGTCAACGAAAGTGTGAACAACGAGATTCCCGAAAAAAAGGTGTGTAAAGGGGTGTACACCCCTTTACACACCTTTTTTTCGGGTGTTCATACTACTGTTGACCAAAACACAAAATTAGGAAAAAAAAGAAAAATTATTGCATATGGCAATGATATTGGTATGATGGCATCCGGTAACGAATTCAAATCAGGCTAGGACAGAGGATGACCCGGATTGGGTCGTTCAAATCAGCCAGTTGACCCCTTTCCCCTCGATGCTAAATACCGTTCTCGACCTCTACATCGGCGTGCTGCACGGGCCGGAACT
>DATDOR010000143.1:0-3562 GCA_035293165.1 Anaerolineales bacterium
TGCGAAATAAAACTACAGAGTTTCTTGAAAAAGCTCGCCTTGCACTCCAAAAAGGAGATCAAAAAGCAGCCACCTCGTTACTCAATCAGGTCCTTCAGCATGATATTCATCACGCGGAGGCGTGGCGGTTGCTTCACAAACATTTCGGTGGGGGCGAATCCATGGAAGCGTTTCAGCAACGACACGCTAAAAAGCACTTTCCGAATAAGATAAAAGAACTGGCCCATGAGGATGACCGCATCCGTGAGGATGACCGCATCCGTGAGGATGACCGATCCCTTCGACGTATTTCTCTGACAGGGAAACGAGGCCGGTCCTCGCGGGGCGGCAAACTCAAACGTGAACCTGGTGCGAGCGAAAACCCTCCGAAAAAAGAGAAGAAGCCTGGCCTCTTTGCGCGTCTCTTTGGCGTCTTCCGGCGCAAACCGAAACCCCAACCAGGTACCCCTCCCCCTGCTCCCTCCAAAGCTCCTGCTCCCACAACAAGCTCCCCTCCCGTTGCGAAAGCAAAAAGCACGCTGCGGTTATCCAGCCTCAAACCCTCTGCCCCCGCGCCGCCCCAATCTGTACGCGATGACCTTTCCATCATTCCGCCCCTGACAACAGCCACAGCACCACCGATTTCCTCTTTTCGCGAGATGCCCCAACCCCCTACGGGCGAAAAAATCCGCGTCCTGGTTGTGGATGACATCGCCCAGACCCGCGAAAACCTGATTAAACTCCTCTTACTTGAACCCGGCATTGAAGTTGTCGGCGGCGCCCGTACAGGTGGGGAAGGGGTTAGTATGGCGGTTGAACACGAACCACATGTCGTTCTCATGGACATCAACATGCCTGACATGGATGGTCTGGAAGCGACACGCCGCGTACGCAACAAAATCCCCTATGTGCAAGTTGTCATCCTGACCGTACAAGATGACCCCAGTTACATGCGTGAGGCCATCGTCGCGGGTGCGCGGGATTTTCTCATCAAACCCCCAATGGTGGAAGAATTGATTTCCGCCGTCCAACGGGCCTATGTCATCGCCCGCGAAGAAAAAGCGCGAATGCCCCCGCCAATTCCTCCTGAATATGCGCTCCCTGGCGTACCCTCCTTCCAGAACGAAGAATCGAAACGGATTATTGCGGTATATGCCCCCAAAGGCGGGGTAGGATGTACCACCCTGGCCTCTAACCTCGCTGTGTCTCTGCAAAACGATACGCACCCGGTCATCGTGGTGGATGGATGTTTACATTTTGGGGGTGTCACGATTTCTTTCAATGAACGAAGCAAGCACTCCCTGCTCGATCTCACGCCTCGTGTACAACATCTCGACCCGGAAGTTGTTGGCGGGGTTGTCATAACGCACGCAGCCTCGAATGTTCGAATCCTTCCTGCCCCGGAGAAAGCCTCTGATGCAGAAGCTGTTGACCCCGCCGAACTGGGTGCATTACTCAAATACCTTTCATCCATTTTCTCTTACGTGATTGTAGATACCTCCTCGGACTTGACCGAACACACCCTGGCCGTGTTGGACGCCGCGGATATTATTTTGTTGGTGACCAATCAAGATATCCCCTCACTGGATCGGATGCGCCGCTTTTTAGACCTCGCCCCGAAAATTGGGTTGAACAAAGACCGGTTCCGTCTGGTGCTTAGCCGGTACAGCGACCGCATCAACATCACCCCAGAACGGATCAGCGAAAACTTTAAGCTAGAAGTTGTCGCTATTATTCCAAACGATTATGCGGTTACGGTCCCCGCGACCAACCAGGGCGCGCCCTTTATGATGGACAAAAAACTCAGAGGCCGCCCGATTTGGAAAGCCGTTGCCGATCTGGCCAGTTTGATTGAGAGGGAAGTGGTGGCGGTTAAAGTGTAGTATAAAACCTTTCCACCTTCGCCATAGAAGTGCGATATTCCGCCCGGTCTTCGATCAGCCGGGCGTTTTCTTTTGCCGCATTGGCGCGTAAATCCGCATCTTCTATCCCCTGGACGATGGAACGCGCCAGCGCGTGGGGATCGTCTGGATCAAAGAGCAAGCCGTTTTCGCCGGGGGTGATCCATTCCCTCAGGGATTCGATGTCTCCGGCGATGGGGAGGCAACCGCAGGCCATCGCTTCGAGCAGGGTATTGGGGGTGCCGTCATGCTCACTGGGCGAGACGGCGATGTCCGCTTGCCGGAACAGGTCGGCCATTTGGGGGCGGGGGATTTTTGGGAGCAGTTGTACGGCATGAGCCAGGCCAGCGGTTTGCAATTCGCGGAGGTAGGGGGCGGCGTTCGGGTCGCCTGCCATGGTTGGGCAGACGAAGCGCGTTTGGGGATATTTCTCCAGGACGAACGGGATGGCTTTGAAAAAGGTGTCATTCCGCACGTAGGCCCGCAGCCCACGTGGATTGATCACAGTTGTTTGCAGGGGCGCACGAGAAAGCGCTTCTTGGGGTGGGTAAAAAATATCCAGATCAATCCCCCCATTCCCAGGCACAGTTAGACTCGGTTTGTTTTTGTCAAAGCCCCATTCATAGGCCAGGTGCAGATCACGGTGGCAGTCGGTGTGCACCGCGTCGGCAACAGAAAGGGTGACGCGGGTGTACCGCGCCATCAGCGGGGTGCTGCGAGCATGCAGGGTGAAGTCGTTGCCCCAAATCGAAATCACACGTGGTGGGTCGGGTTCCTGTCCTACGACCAGAGCGGTGATCATCCCTTCGTAGGGAATCCGCATGGCGTGGACAAGGCCAGGTTGCAGGGTCTGGATGATGGTTCGTAACCGCCGACCCGCCCTGGCCAGGGTCAGAGGGCCCAGCCACTGCCGGATAGCGGTACGCAGACGGGGGGTGGTGAGTGTCCGCACCACGCCGCCCCGCCCCGCCTGGGATTTCGCTTCCCCTGCCGCACCGCTAAACGCGACGGGGACCACATGCAGCGAGGCCAGTTTCAAATCCGGCTCACAGGGAAAGGTGGAGGCGAGATGGACTTCGTGCCCGGTGTGGACAAAGTGCTGAATCCAGTTGAGGGCAATCGGGGAACGCCCGTCGGCGACGAAGAGAATGTTCACGTTTTTCCCGTCGGGGACACCGCCTGGAGGGCCTGGATGAAGACCGCGACCATGTTTTCCAGGTTGATTTCTGCGGAAACGATCCGGTAGGATTCTGCGCCCATTTGCCGCAGCCGGGCAGGGGCGACGAGCGCGTTTTCGAGCGCGGTACGCAGCTCGGGCAGGTCATCCGGTGGGACAAGCCAGCCGTTCGTGGGACGCACGAGGGCGTTTTGGGTGCCGTCCCCTCGTGCGACGATGACCGGCAGGCCGTAGCTCATCGCTTCCTGGACGGCCAGGCCGCCCGTGCCAGGGAGAACGAACAAATCGGCGGCGGTGAAGTAGGGGACGAGTTCGGGGCCATGCCTGGCGCCGGTGAATTCTGCGTGGGGGTAGATTTGGGCGGCGAGAGTTTGGAATTCTTCTCGCGCGGGGCCGTCGCCAACGATAACAAGGCGGGGTTGGATTTCGTGTGCGAGTTCGGCGCAGGCGCGGAAGAGCAGGTCGAGGCGTTTGCGGGTTTGCAGGCGTCCGACGAAGAGGAGGG
>DATDOR010000144.1:0-4410 GCA_035293165.1 Anaerolineales bacterium
TCTATCCCGCCGTTTCTCCTTGCTCTCGTAAACGTCTTTCAGTGCTTTCATGTTTCTCGGTGATTCAAAAACCCGAGCAGGAGATCCGCTTCGCTGCTCTTGAGCATCGGCTAAAAAAACGTATTTCACGCAGTTGACCGCGGCATATTCCACGTTTCAATCTCTCATTCGGGATAAAGGTTTTCAAACAGACAGATTGCTGCCGGTTATAGAGAAGATCCAAAGTTTCAGTCGCGCATTCGAGGGTTGGACCGATAATGAGCCGATTACGCTCGGACGTAACTGGATCGTAACCGGCTTCGTGATCCTGAGGGAAAAAAGTAATCGGATTTTCTTCGGTTACGTTTGTTCAGCATCCAAACGTAATCAGGTTACCCTGAAGCGGGCAACCCAGCGTGTCTTCGCCTTTTATGACCGCGCTCACCAGCCAAATCTGCACACATTTTACGAACACCCCGAACGACTGCCTATTGACATTCGTCGGTCTCGGCTGGCCATGCGATGCCTGGAACTACTTGGCCCGTTGGATTGGACCCATTTTCGCGGGACTTTGGGCGGCGCTGACGGCCCGGGAGCAGCAGGTGGTGGCGATGTGCTGTTTGGAATACTCGGACCATGAGATTGCGCGCATGCTGGATATCGCCTATGGCACGGCAAGGACACATCTCTACAAGGCCATAGACAAGCTGGGCATCAACAAAAAATCGGAGCTGCAATTTCTGCTGAGAAACTGGGATTTTAGCAAGTTTGACCGGGACTTTTAACTAACGCCCGCCAATATTATGAAGGGAAGAGATTCATTATTGCACTACCTTCTCCCCTGGATTATCATTTGCATATATGCCGCCTAGGAGAGCAGACTATGACTGATATGAACAGTTATCCCGCCTCAGCCCTGGCCGATATCCTGTTCGGGCTGAGCACTTCCCTTGAACACCTGCAGAAAGACGACGTTGCCGAACCCATACCGGGTAGCAATCTGGATGAAATGCTGATTTTCCTGGCTCGCAACCATCCCGAGCCAGAGGTTGCGAATTACCTGGTGCATGAGCTTGAAAGTCTGGCAGCCAATGATTGAGGCCCACCTTTCGTACAGAGCGCCAGTTCTACCTTTGCTTCTTATGGTGCTCCTGCTGTTGGCTGTTCTCGCGGTTGGCCTGCTGCAGTATGCGGAGCTTCCCTTCACGGACCATGCTCGCCAGGCACACGCTGGTGAGAAGTGGAACGCAACCACCATCGCCGGATATTTTGATCAGGGCGGATGCACACCGACTGAGTACGCCTGCCCTGATCGGGATTTTCGGGTTGCCTATTGTGAAATCAACGATGGGAAATCAATCGGCTTGATAATTGGGTTAGCGGTTGAGAAGATCATCACCGGTTTTATGGCCCCTACCAGCTATTGGCAAAATCGCTGCCCCTGAACTAATAGACTGTCCAACTTGATTATTTACTTTCTGGCGTGTCTCAAAAGTTATTTAAGACAGCCGCATTTAAGGTTATATACGCAATTATAGTGTCTCAGTTATGAGACAACTATTTCATTTATTTTATAAATACTGGATTGTGGGGGATGGTAAATGGCTAAAATATATCAATATGATAGACATTCAAATAAATCTGGCTATAATGAATATGGAAAAGAAAAAGTTTAGTTACAGGAGAAGATATTTGTGGTCATGACAATTATTGAGGGTCGTGTGGCCGAAGAGAACTGGCCAGTGCTGGAGCAGGCATATCAACGCAGCGCGCAGCAGCGACCGCCGGGGATGGAGCAGTCCTTCCTCGTCCATAGTTGGGAAGATCCCGAGGTGTGGCAGATTCTAACCATCTGGAACAACGGGGATATGCTCCGCCAAATGGGCGGGTCAGGTCAGACGCCACGGGGCATCCTGATGTTTCGGGAGGTTAAATCCGAGCCGACTCATGGGGTTTTTGAGATCGTGCAGCAGCGGACAATAGAAGCGAAATAGCGTGTTTGTGTTTTTGGGGGTTGCTCTGCATCGACCATAACCTCGCGAAACCGGCGGTTAATTGACCACCAGTTTTTTTGTCTTTTCCAAAATCAACTTCGTATTCGTAAAAGGGCTGTCTCAAAATTAATTTCGAGACAGCCCCGATACGGGTCAAATCATACTTTCAGGTTTGACAGACTACTAGCATCAACAAAAAATCAGATATGATCTCCAAAAGTCTAGGAGCTCGGCCATCAATTGCCGAGCTCCAGTTTGATTTCCTCCAAAGACAGCCTTTGAAAAAAGATCTATGCTCCTCCTGGCCCGGGTGGAGGTAGAACGCCGAGCTGTTGCAGCAGGCCCAGGTTATCAAACTCACCCCAGCGTTCGACGACCTTGCCGCCAGCGATGCGGAGGAGATCGATCCCCGTCTGCGTCACCTGCTTCCCAGTCGGGGGAATGCCCTGAAATTCCCCTTGGTGCGTCGCGCTTAGGGTAACGCGGGAGGCCACCTTATCTCCTTCGGCGATCATGTCCTCAACAGTGAAATGAGGATTAGGGAAGGCAGCGGCAAAGGCGCTAAAGGCTTGTTTTACGCCTGCGAGCCCGGGCCCTTGTCCCGGCGTGGGATTGTGGTCGACGATGTCGGCATCTATGACCGCATCGAGTAGGGTCAGGTTCCCCGTCCGAAAGCCTTCATTGAAGGCTTCATACGCACGACGGGCAATGGCTTTGGTTTCTTCGACCGACATGGGTACACCTCCTTATGGCTGGCGCGAGCACCAGCTACTTGCAGTTAATTTTGAAGAAATCGACTGTCACCTCACCGTTCGCATTCGTACTGATATGCGCCGTGATGTGCCATTGAAAGTCCGTGCCATCCGCGGTGGTACCGTGAACTGTGAAGGTGAAGGTGTGGGTTTCGTTCTTCTGATTAAAGTTGTCACCGAACCATTGTGTGAATTTACCGCTCGCGGTGGGCAGTGCCGGATCGAGGGGAACGAACACGAAGTCCCCAGTAAACGTTCCGGTGAGGTGGAATCCTCCGTTGGGCGTCGCAGTCGTATGGATGACCCCATTGTACGTAATAGTCACGTTGCCTGGGTCTCCCGTGCACTCATTGATATCGGGCAAGGTCTCGGTGACATTATGAAATGTTTGCGTGAAAGTTTCTGCTCCATTGGCTAGTGCACTGGATGCAGAGAACAGCAGTAAGCTTACGAGTAAAAGGAACGCGAGAGTGCGTTTCATGAGGAACCTCCATAAACACTAAGTGATTCATTGGATGTATTTAGAAACCCGATCGTATCATCGGCACCCCTCCTTTCTCAGCTCACCGCCCTTGGCCAGGTGTCAAGCGATGCGAGGGCGTGGCAGAAACTCATTCATAGCAACCACCGCTTTATTACTCATCCTCAATTATCGCGCAAAACCGCCATTTTAGACCTTACAAATCCTCCTTCTCAATTGACCCCATATCGACGCCCTCCACATTTTCACTTACGACTGTAAAGAACACGATCTCGCCATCATGCCAGGCCCGCCGGCGAAGTCTGCGCATGGCCTTGAGAGTTTCGCCGCCGAGCTTGGCCGCATCTTGCGCGTCTCTCCTGATAGGGCGGTTGTTGTGACTGCGTTCGGTGCAGGTCTCGGCCATAACCGTCATCTCCGGATCTTGAATTCCCTTTGCACTTCATCCAATGCTTTCAGGAAATTCTGTTCGAACTCGTCCAGCGATTCGACACCCTCCCCGAACGCCACCACCCGCCGGGTCCAGACGCGCAGCAACGCAATTTCGTCCATCAGGCCATCGATCTCCCGCGCTTTCATATCCATGATCTCCCCCTCCCTGAACAGCCGGCTGTAGTAGCCGCTGGCCCTGGTATCCTCAGGCTGCCGCCCCCGCTTCCTGCGCGAACCGCGATTCTCTGTCATAGCTTAGCCTCTCATGAGTGGTTGAAGGTTGAAAAGCGAGTTTTGAGCCCCGGGATGTAGGAGAATGCCAGTGATAGAATGGCCCCGGCGATGGCGATGAGCTGTTCAGCAGTCATGATGACGACCCTCCCTTCTTTACAACGATGATGCTGGTTACTTCGACAGGTTTCGACAGGCTCAACCAACACTCAGTACAGCGTTGGCTTACAGGGCTAATTCAATCACTTTTCAGTCGGATCGCGCAAGTCGAATTTGGCTGTTTTGGGCATTCCTTGCGGAATTGTAAGGGTCAGCAAGTAAGATCGATTTGGATGACAATATCAATCTCCAAGCTTCTATTTCACCTCGAAACAAAAATAATGGCCGTAACCTTTTTGAAAAAAAAAGGAGGCCAATTAATGTTATGCTCATCAAAGGGTTCCGAACTGCTGAGGACGAGGGCACATAATGGGTTACACTAGACCGTTGCATGGAAAGCCTGCAATCTTGAGGCGAGAGCGCAGAAGCATTACTCGTCCTA
>DATDOR010000145.1:0-8543 GCA_035293165.1 Anaerolineales bacterium
GGGAGGCTGACCAAATTATTGTGTTGCAATCAGGATGTATTGTGGAGACGGGAACCCACGGTTCGCTCATGCAGGAGGGTGGGGTTTATTCAAGGCTCTACGAGGTGGACGTGGTAGAGGGCTTGAGTGAGCCGACGATAGAATGAAGCGACCTAAGGCATATATCTTGGGTGCAGGAGTTAGCGGCCTTGTCACCGGGTGGAAGCTCCTCGAGCGCGGATGGGACGTGGAAATTATCGAACGGGAGCCCTTTTACGGAGGCATGGCCCGGACATGGAGATGGAAGGAATTTTTGCTCGACGTCGGTCCTCACCTTTACCATACGCCGGACAGCCAGATCGCGGACTTTTGGGAAAGGGAATTCGGCGACCTTTTTGTTAAGGGAGACTTCTGGTGCAAGAACGTCAAAGGATCTAACTTTGACGAATACTATGAATATCCCCTTTCGTACGAGTCGATTTTTCGTTATCCCGCGGACCTGAGGCAAAAGATTCTCTCGGAGCTGGAACGGATCAATCCAGAAGATCGGGCCAAGGCCCGCAATTACAAGGAATACGTGAACGCTCTTGTTGGTCCTACCCTCCAGGAAATGTTCTTCGAGGACTACCCCAGAAAGATTTGGGGTCTACGGACTGAAGAGATGACTGCCAGCTGGGCGCCCAAACGCATCGAGCTGCGAGAGAAAATCACTCCATTTTACGACGGTCAGTGGAACGCTGTAGGCAAGTATGGCACCGGTTGTGTCTATGAACGGATTTATCAAAAAATCCTCGGCCTAGGCGGTTGTGTTCGGCTAGGCCAAGGCGTGAAGGGTTTCGGGAGCCATGACGGCGTTATCACTAGGCTGTTGCTGGAGCAGGATGATACTATTGAAGTGGATCCTCGAGATGTAATTGTCTCCACTATTCCGATTAGTCTTCTGTGTCGGCTGCTGGGTATTCCCTGTACCCTGAGGTTTCGGGGAGTGACCTCTGTTTATCTCGCCTTCAACCGGGAATACGTGCTCCCGGAGGGCATCCATTGGCTCTATTATGACTCTCCGGAATTGTTATTCCATCGCTTGAGCGAACAGAAGAAGTTCTCGCCGGAGTGCGCGGTCCCTGAAAAGACATGTCTGACCGCCGAAATCGCATACTCTCGTGGCGATCACGTGGACAAGATGTCCTCTGAAAAGTTAATTCAAGCTGTGCTCGATCAGATCTATAGCACCGGGTTGGTGCAGCGCGAAGAATTCATTGATGGCACGATGAATCGACAGCCGGCTGTCTATCCGTTGCTGCACAAAGACTACCAACACGAAGTGGCGCAGGCCCAAAGCCGTCTTGGTGAGTTTAGGCAGATTTATTCCATCGGGACAACGGGAGAATTTAACTATGCAGATAGCCAGATTCTCTTCCTCAAGGCATTTGACCTTGTGGATATTCTTACCGGCCAGTACTCCGAATTGTCGCAGGTGAGGCGAAAGCAGTATGTGGCAGCCTTGAATACGACCGTATCGCTTAATGGAAAAATAATCGGCGCGGATCATCGTCCTTACATGATCGCAGAAGCAGGCTTGAACCATAACGGCAGCTTGGAATTGGCTTTGCAGCTTGTGGATCGGGCGGTGGAAGCTGGCTGCGACGCTATCAAGTTTCAGACCTATAAGAGTTCCAGCCGGATTTCCGGGAAGATCAAGAAGGTCCGCTATGCCGAAACGACCCTTGGAGAGCAGGAAACGCTATTGGAGATGTTCCAAAGGTTAGAAATGAGCTACGAGGACCACAAGCGCCTTTTTGATTATGCCCGGCGATGCGGGATAGAGATATTTTCCACTCCCTTTGACTGTGAAAGTGTGGACCTTCTGGAGTCTCTCGGAGTTAATTTTTATAAGATTGCATCGTTCGACCTTTGTAATATCCCTTTGTTGAGATATGTCGCCTCTACCAAGAAGCCAATGATTCTATCTACTGGAATGTCAACGTTAGGGCAGATTGAGGAAGCCTTGGATGCCATTCGCGGCGAGGGCGGTGGCAATGTCGTTCTTCTGCATTGCATCTCGGCATATCCTGCTGCCCCTGAGGATATGAATTTGAATGCGATTAAGACGCTCAAAGAGAGTTTTCGAGTGCCTGTGGGCCTGTCCGATCACACGCTAGGTATCCAGGTTTCCTTGATAGCCCTGAGCTTGGGTGCAAACGCTATTGAGCGTCATTTTACTCTGAGCCGTGCGATGGAAGGGCCTGACCATATCCTTTCTTCAGAACCAGAAGAAATGCGGGAGCTGGTGCACAGTGCCCATATCATGAGTCGCATTCTTGGCGATGGAGTGAAAAAGATTGAGCCTTGTGAGTACGAAACGATCAATGCTCAACGGAAAAGTCTATATGCCCGCGTTGATATTCATCAAGGAGAAGTTGTCACTCTGGATATGGTGGCTATAAAGGGACCGGGAGGTGGCCTCCAGCCTAGGTACTTAGATGTTATCGTGGGGCGAACGGCGAAGCGCGCTATTAAAGCTGATTATCCCATTACCTGGGAGGATATTTAGAACGTGTGGTACGGGTGTCCGGCTAACGGATATTGAAGCGGATTATCCAGTCACACGGGATACAGTATAGGATGACGTATAAAAGAAAAGCGACGGATTTGGTTCAAAAAGCGGCAGCTATTGCCCGGAGCGAAGGCAAATTATCTGGTTTTACCATCGGCAACACCGCCAAAATTGATAAAGATGGTTTGTATTTTACGCCGCTGCGCCGGACCAGCCTTATGGTAACCGCGGGTGTTATAGTTTATAGCGAGCGACAGGCCATTGACATCGCTAGAATTGCCGACGGTCAGGTGCAATACATTTTGGTGGATGCGGAGAAAAAGGTTTCGCAGGAAATGTCGCGCTCCGGGGAGCCCGGGAATGTTGAACGCGCTGTTCGTGAAACAGTTAAGAAGTCAAAATTGTGGATTTATAAAGGAAATGATTTAGCGGTAGAGGCGGTTGATATTTTGATAACACAATTAACGAAAAACGAGTTGCAGGGCATTGGAGGAAAAAAGGTTACGATTTTAGGGGCGGGGAATTTGGGATGTAAATTGGCGTTAAGGCTAGTTGAGCGCGGAGCACATGTTTTTATAACACGGCGGGATCGCAGGAAATTAAGCGTGATTACGCGGGCTTTGAATATCATTAAGCCTATTCACACGACGGCGCGCATCCACGGGACAACAAATAATGAAGAGGCAGCTAAAGGCGCGAACATTTTGGTTGGCGTCAGTCAGGGTTTGCCGCTAATTACGGACAAGATAATTCAGCAATTGGCGCCGCGGGCTATCGTGATTGATGCGGGGAAGGGTACTCTTTATAAAGAAGCGCTGCGCACCGCTCAAACCTTGGAGATTGCCGTTTACAGGCTGGATATTTCCGCACCATTTGAGGGATTGATTCATCAGCTTTGGGCGATTGAACAAATTGTGGACTATCGAATGGGACGGCGACGGGTTGTGGGAGAAGCGATTGTTTCCGGGGGACTTTTGGGTCGGAAGGGGGAGGTTATTGTTGATAATATTCAGGACCCCAAAATCATTTATGGCATAAGCAATGGCCAGGGCGATTTTATTCGTCGATTGACAGAACGGCACCAGCAGAGTATTCGCAAAATTCAGAAGTTTATTGAGGACTCCGCGCTGGAATCTAAAGTGAATGACATCACGAGCGATGCCATATCTGGGCAGCGAGGGATTACGGCCCGCGAGTCGATCGTGATTGCTAACTATGAAGAAGAGGCATGTTAAGCGTTGAGGATTTAACGCCGCAACGGGGCTTCGTGATCGGAGAAGTCGCCTGTGGTCATGAGGGCAATCCCGACCGGTTAAGAGCCCTTATTGACTGTGTGGTCGAGACGGGCGCGCCGGCGGTCAAATTCCAAATCTTTACGCTGAGCGAGCGGGCTATTGAGGGCTACCCGGAGTGGAATATCTTTAGCGGACTGGTCCTGGGAAAGGACGAATGGCGCAAGGCAGTTGACTACAGTCATCAAAAAGGTCTCTATGTTTTTTCCGATGTCTTTGGTCAGGAGAGTTTTCAACTCGCCAAAACGTTGGGTGTGGACGGTTATAAGATCCATTCCGAGGATCTGTTAAATAGTTATTTCATTGACGGAGTCGTTGCCGAAGGAAAACCGGTATTGATCGGAGTAGGGGGTGCCTACCGTAATGAGGTTTATCGTTTATTGAATTTTCTCCAATCCCGTCAGAATTTGAACAATGTGATTTTGATGACCGGCTTTCAAACCTTCCCGACCCCTGTCGAGTCTCACTCGTTGACCGAGGTGGCAGATCTGGTGGAAAAATACTCCTCGTATGGTGTGAAGGTCGGATTTTCCGATCACATTGACGGCGGGTTACCGGAGGCCCAGATTATTCCTTTAATGGCCTTTGCTAAAGGCGCGGCGATTGTCGAGAAGCACGTGACCATCGACCGGAATTTAAAATGGATCGATTATCAATCTGCTTTGAACAAAGCTGAATTTCAAAGGTTTATAAGCTCGGTAAGGAGCCTCACGCCTCTCCTGGGAACAATCGGGGCATTGAATGACTTTGAGATGAGATACCGCAAGATGTTTAAAAAGAGCGCCTGCGTCAAGAGGGAATGCCAAAAGGGCGATGTGATCCTGCCCGAGGATGTGGAATATAAGAAGGATACGCGCCAGGCAATACCCCTGCCGAGTTTTGATTTGATCAATCGCAGGCTTACCGAGAGTTTGACGCGAGGGGCGCTCGTGCGTTCAAGTGTTTTGGAAAACAAAGTGGGGATTGTTATCGTCGTTCGGTGTACTTCAAACCGTTTGCCGAATAAGGCCATACTCAAAATTCATGGACGGGAAACCATTGCTTTGTTGATTGAACGGATGAAACGCTGCCGGAACGCCAATGGCGTGTTCTTGGCAACCTCAACAGACCCGTCCGACGATGTGCTGGTCGATATCGCTCATCGAGAGGGGGTTTCGTTTTATCGCGGTTCTCTGGACAATGTCGCACTGCGTTTCTATGAAGCTGCGCGAAAATACCAATTAGATCATATCGTGCGGGTGACGGGAGACGCCTTGCTGTGCGATGAAATCATGGTCGATAAAATCATTGAAAGTCATTTGCAGCAGTGCGCGGATGTAACCTTCATGAAGAATATGCCCTACGGCACGGCCAAGGAGGTTTTCAAGTTCCAGACCATTGAAACGATCGTGAACACTGCTGAGATTCCGGGCAATACCGAATATTTGGAATGGTTTTTAGAAAACAGGCGGTATTTTAACGTCAACTACGTCGACTCGGGTTATGATTTCGACCCCGACCTGCGCATCACACTGGATTATCAGGAAGATTTGGAATTCTTTACGAAGATATACGACTATTTTTGTCCGGATAAACCGACTTTTACCTTGCCCGATGTTTTGGGCTGGTTAAAGCATAATCCACAGGTTGCCCGAATCAATATGGATAAAAAACCGAAATTCACGAGCACAGATTTGAACGTCCGTTTGAAAATTTGAAATTGACTCTAGCGAAGCCTTCCGGCTTTGACGGAAAGGAGCTCATCATGAGATTTCGCATCATCCTGGGACAGAAGCTTATCCAACAGTATGCTGATAACCGAGAGCTGCCGGAGGTCTTTTCCTGCGCCGATTGCTTGATTCAAGGGGAAGGCTCCATTGCGGTGATCAAACGAAAAACTGAACCGCGCGCGTTTTTGATCGGGCGCGTTATCGGTCGTCGAGGGAAATCCGGCCAACTGTTTGGATTATCTACGACGGGAAAAGAATTCCACCAGGTCATTCTGACCAGAGCGATCGACCAGTGTGTCACCGAGTTGGAGGGGCGTTTTATTCTCATCCGAGTGAAAGACAGCGGCGCTTATGAAATTTGCTGTGATCGTTTCGGTCAATTGGATTTGTATTATCAGAGTGTCGGTGGAGGCGTAGTGTTCGCAACGGACTTAAGCCTTTTACCATTTCGAAATGGCAAGATTAAATATGAACAGGCCGGTATCGCTCACTCCCTTTATGTTTATGGTTTTCGTCCGCCGAAACGGCACACGTTGTACGAGGGCGTGCGACGCCTGGGAGTCGGAGATGTCGCTACTTGGCGCGACAACCGGTTGGGGTTCCATCAGGTCCCGCCGATTGTGTTGCCCACCCAAGAATACAATAAAAAAGATCTGGCGCGATATTCCGACATGCTTTTGGATTCGATCGCCAAACGTTCGTCTCCCAAAGGAAACATTGTTTTTCTTTCCTCCGGCTGGGATTCAACGTCGCTTCTGGCATCGTTGGCGAAAATACGCGGCAAAAAACATGTCAAGGGCGTGATTGGCCGGTTTAATTTCTCGGAGCGAACGGGCGTCAATAATCCGTTTGAAATCAAGCGTGCGCAGGCGGTGGCGGATTATGTCGGCGTGAAATTGGATATTGTGGAGATCGATTATTGGCGAAGGGGGCCGGATATTGTTGAGAACATAGGAGGGTTTTTGCGCTCTCATATGCTCTCGGGGATGTCGCTTTTTCACTGGGCAATATTGTCCGAATATTTGGCAAAAAGAGCCAACGGAGAGGCGTTGTTCTCGGGAGAAATCAGCGATGGCGTCCACAATCTGGGCTTCAGCCAGTTTTTGACGCTTTTCCATCCGGTTCATGATTTCCGCGAATACAGCGACAAGATGCTCTGTTACCTATTTGGCCCTACCTTCCTTAAATCCATTTCCAGCGGAAAGTTTAAAGATGATTTGGTGTTTAATTTGATCAAGAATAAGTTTGGCGAGAAACTTTACGATGAGCCCGCGAAGGATCCGGCGGCCTGCGCGCGTCAGCTTTTATCGAGCTTCTTTTTGCGCGACAACCGGTTCCCGTTTTGGTCTTTGCGCAACAATAAAATGATGACGGAGCGCGGTCGGGAACTCTATTCTGAGGTTCTGGAAAACGAGTATGTTAAACAACCGGCCCAACAAGTGACCCCCGAAACGTTGTATTCGTGGTTCTTGCATTTGTACAACTCCTTCCATTGGCAGGGAGGGACCGTATCGAGCTTAAACAGCGTGACGGAACATTTTGGCCTCCAGATGAATTTACCGTTTTATGACAGCCGGCTGCATGAGTTTTTGGCGGCGATGCCGGAGTCGTGGGGTCGCGGTCTTGAAATTAAACCAACGAAATATCCCCTCAAATGGATGTTAGAAAATCGCATCGACTATCCATGGCATCTCCAGGTGGGGCCGCATTCTTATTTGTATGACGTCGACCCCAATTTTAACCACGCGGCCGAATTCATTTTCCGATCCGCGTTTGCTCCTGCAATCCGAAAGCTGCTGGAGCAGCGAAGTTTTGAGGATATTCTGTCGCGTGAAGTGTTTGATCTGGACTATTTCCATCGCATCGTTGACCATTATTTACGGGGAGAGGAAATTGTGGCGGAGCGCACGGATCTTTCCGCGTTATGCTTTCTTTCCTTGACCGGGTGGTACGGCCAAAAAGCGGCCGTCTGAAGCGCCCCGCGTGAGATTACCAGGGGCCAATGAAAACCGCATGTCAGTAGGCGGTCTCCTAAAAAGGCTCACAGGAGATTTTTGTCAGAGCGATTCTGTTGCTGGAGTAGCTTCATGAGTCGTGATCCCGGTGGCCTTCGTGTCCTTATCGTTGGCTGCGGGGAGTTGGGTAGCCGGCATCTGCAGTCCCTGTCGACGCTTCCACAGGTGAGTGAGATCGAGGTTGTGGATCCCCGTCTCGAGGCTTTGGATCTGGGGCGAATGCGAGTTTCGGAGGTATCCGATCACCGGCCTTCAACAGTCTATCGCTGGCTATCTTCGCTAGAGAAGGCCAAGAAAGGCGGCGAACTCTGTGTTGTTGCGACGCAGGCGGACATTCGTTGCCGGGTAGTTTGTGAAGTTGCAGAAGCCTTGGGGTACTCTTCATTCCTGTTAGAAAAGTTGGTGGCCCAGTCGGTACTGGACTATGAAAACCTGATGAGCTTTTCCAAGAAAAAGGCCCTTTCGATATGGGTCAACTGCAAGGGGAGGGCCCATCCTTCTCATAAGCGGGTTAAAGAGCATCTCAACTCGGCTGAGCCGATCGTCTTTACCGTTCTTGGAGGCAATCACGGCCTGGCGAATAATGGGATTCACGCCGCCGATCTGTTTGCCTTTTACGACGGCGCGCGTCGGATCGAGAGCGCGGGGTCACGGATTGACCCGATTTTACACCGTTCAAAGCGGGGTAACGGGGTCTTTGACCTGAGCGGCACTCTCTACGGGTACAGCGAAAAACAAAGCCAGCTCATGATTTCCTTTGCGGCCGATCACGAAGGGCCGGGGCAGTATGCGGTTGTATCACGGCATTACCGGGCGGTTATTGACGATATGATGAAGTGGTTTTATGAGAGCACGCTGGAATCAGGGTGGTCGTGGCGGCAGGTTCCGTACGAGGCCAACCTGATGGTGAGCAACATGACGCGGGCGTTCGCGGGCGACATCCTCGAACGGGGCGGCTGCGAGTTGCCCACACTGGAAGACTGTTTTCCTGCAC
>DATDOR010000146.1:0-3199 GCA_035293165.1 Anaerolineales bacterium
ATGTACCAAAGCACCCCTACACTAGCGGCCAACCCCAATAACACCAGCCCCCCAATAAACCAGGTAAACCCGATCTGAGTCGTTTCTCCAACTTCATACAACTCCCTTCCCCCTAATAGACTGTCTGAAAAGTCCCCAAAGACCCGAAAGGTTTCCAAAAGACGCCCTTTGAAAGTGGTTTTTCGGGCTTTTCAGGCTCCTTTTCCATCCAGAACCTGATGAAAACCTTTCGGGTCTGGGCAAGGATGATACTTTTCAGACAGCTTCTAAGGGTTTTTACTGGTGGCTCAGGTCAAAACCCTACAAGTAAATCCTGCTTGAAACGATTTTTGATCGCACAGGAAACCTTTAGGGTCCACATGGGAATAAAACAAAAGGAAAAGTAACGACTCAGCCGGGAAGGGGATTAGCCCGAACTCTTCTCTCTTAGCCTGAGCAGTTACAAGGAAAATATCATGCTCGCTGAAATGACTGAAACCCTCACCTTTTTCCGCATGTTGATCGAATTTGACGACGCACCACCTGCGCCTGTCTGGCCAGAGGGGATTACTGTCGGCCCGGTGGATGAGAAGACTGAGTTGGAATAAGTTGTTCGCACGTACCAGGCCTCCTTCCGCGACCACTAGGGTTATACGGAAGCCCCTTTTGAAAGGATGCTTCAGTATGTCCAGCATGTCGTTTCAAATGATCCATTCCATGATCCATCGCTGTGGTTTGCTGCCTTCGAGGGGGATGAGATGGCTGCCATTTGTCTGTGCGACCCGCACAGTGGCTCCCGCGAGGATGAACATCCTTGGCGTCCGGCGGGAATGGCGCAAGAAAGGGTTGGAGTTAGCCCTGCTCCACCATGCCTTTGGCGAGTTCTACCAGCGGGGCATCCCGCGTGCCATCCTGGTTGTGGACGCAGGCAGCCTGACCGGGGCAACACGTCTGTACGAGCGGGCGGGGATGCGCGTCGAACGAGCACAGAACACGTATGCGAAATTACTTCGCGAGGGGAATGATTTGATGACGACAAGTTTATAATCGTTGAAAATCGCAAATTGAAGATCGAAGACCTGCGTTTTCGATTTTCAATTTTTCATTAAGAAGGAGTTTTTCATGAAAAACCACTCCCCCATCCCACAGGGCATGCGAACCTTTTACATCATCTGGTTCGGACAACTGATCTCCACGCTCGGCTCGGGGCTGACGGGGTTTGCGATGGGGGTTTGGCTGTTCCAACAAACAGAATCGGTCACGTTGTTCGCGTTGAATGTACTGGCGTTTACCATCCCCAACCTGATTGTCACCCCATTCGCGGGCGCGCTTGCTGACCGTTGGGATCGCCGCGCGGTGATGATTTTGAGTGATGCAGGCGCTGGGGCGGTTACATTGATCGTCTGGATTCTGCTGGCCACCCACCGGCTTGAGTTCTGGCATATTTACATCACCTCGGCATTGGCCTCCGCCTTCAACGCTTTTCAGTGGCCTGCCTATGGCGCGGCGACGACGATGCTCGTCCCGAAAGAGCAACTGGGCCGCGCGGGGGGCATGACCCAAATCGGGGATGCCATCTCCCAACTGTTTTCTCCCGCGCTGGCCGGGTTGTTGTATGTGAGTATTGGCTTACAGGGCATCATCTTGATTGATTTTGTGACTTTCCTGTTTGCCGTTTCCACTCTTGCTGTTGTTCGTATCCCACGCCCGGAAGAATCGGCGGAAAGCAAAGCGAACAAAGGCTCGCTGTTCAAGGAAGCGGGTTTTGGATGGAAATACATTATTCAGCGACCGGGGCTGACCGGGCTGCTGATTTATTTTGCAGCCGTCAACTTCTTAATGTCGTTTATCAATCCGCTATTTACGCCTTACTTGCTCGGTATCACAACACCGGACAAAATGGGGTACGTGGTTTCGTTTGCTGGGGTGGGGATGCTGGCGGGGACGCTGGTCATGAGCGCGTGGGGTGGGCCGAAAGTGCGTGTCAGGGGATTGCTCTTTTTTGGGGGAGTGGCGGGGGTCGCGTTTATTTTCCTGGGTCTGCGTCCTTCATTGATTCTGATTGCCGGGAGCGGGTTCCTTTTCTTTGTCTGTCTCCCGATCATGAACGCGCTCAGTCAGGCCATCTGGCAGAGTAAGGTCGCAGCGGATGTGCAGGGACGGGTATTTGCCGTGCGCCGTTTGATTGCAAGCGGCCTCAGTCCAATCGGTATCATTTTGGCCGGGCCGGTGGTGGACAAAATATTCGAGCCTGCCCTGTCTGAGGGGGGATTTCTGGCGCAAAGTGTTGGTTTAATTTACGGCGTTGGGCCGGGGCGGGGAATTGGGTTTTTGTTCAGCATGATGGGAGTCATTGCCATCATCGCCTCTATGCTGGCTTATTTCCACCCGCGCGTTCGGAATGTGGAAAGCGAACTGCCGGATGCGATCCCGGATAAACCGCCCATGGAAGAAGAGCAGGGGATGGCAAAAGCTGTTCCGGCGTAAGGAAACCATGTATTTCGACTGAAAGGGAAAATCCCTGATACGCTGTTTTTGATACTGACATCGTAGGGATTCCTCACGGAGCCTGCACTGAGCAAAGCCGAAGTGTTCGGAATGACCGAAATAAGGAGAAAAAATGACCGGCAAAACTCTCAATATTCCAAAACTCAAACAAGCCCTTGAAAGCGAAGATGCCTCCATCCGGTTCAACGCAGGACTGGATTTGGTGAAAGCTGGTGACCCCGCGGGGGTTCCGGCGTTGATCGAGGCATTTGAGCACAGCAGTTCGGTGTTACGGACATTTCATGCGGGGCAGGCATTGGTGGCGTTAGGGAAGCCCGCTGTCCCCGCCCTGCTGGACGCACTCGAAGCAGAGGGCATTCAAACACGCGTGGATGCGGCGATCACACTGGCACAGATTGATAGTTCGTATTTGGAGAAGGTCTTTCCGATTGTGGAAGAGGGTTTGCGTAGTGATAATTCGGAAGCAAGCTATGATGCGGTGCAATTTATTGGCCGTCATGCAAAAGAACATGCCGCGAAGGTGGTCCCATTTTTGTTGGATGTGTTGCGGACGCCTACAGAGGTCGCTGATCCGCAAGCCTGGATTGAAAATAAGCGGGGGCTGGTGGCGGGGCTGTTGTCGGTGATTGGGGAGCCGCGCGAGGCGATTGTCAAGGCATTGATCGAAAATCTAACGGACGAACAGGTGGGGGTACGATGGAGTGCAGCGGTC
>DATDOR010000147.1:0-10408 GCA_035293165.1 Anaerolineales bacterium
CCCTAACGAAGGAATACGGACGGTAAGGGTGAAGGTCCAGTAGATTTTGTCATTGACAACGACCATCTTGAAGGCCTTGGTCGGGATCTTTTTGACGAACTCTTCGACCGAAACATGCTCTCCTTCAAAGACAATCCGCTGCCCGTCGGCATCTTTGAGCTGAAAGCTGTTGGTTTCGAGATTGCGGTTTTTCTTCAGGAGGCTGATCCACTTCTTGTGGCGACGGGCAGCCGCCTTGACCAGCGCTTCGGACAGATACCAACCATCAAAGAGCAGCAGGTCAAAGCGCAGGCGATGGGCGATGCCCGCTTCGAGCAACTCAATCGCCAGATCAATCTTGGTCCGAAACTGGTGGTGCAGTTTCAGAAAATCAGGGTCTTGCAGGAGCGTTTCATCCACCTGCTTGTGCAGCCTTTGACGCTCTTTCTTCCTCTTTGGCATGGCGGTGATCGGGAAGTACTTGAACACAAACGTCTCCCACTGTGTAAATTCTTCGTAACGCCGATAGAGACGCAAGTCCACCGGAAAACGCACGGCCCCGCTAACATAGTGACTGGTCACCGGATTGTGGGCAATTGGATAGCTATCGTCCCCATGATCGTAGTGCCGGTCTACATACTCAAACAAGCTGCCCACATGCTCGCACAAGGTATCGTCAAAAATCAGCGCCGATTCTGATTTCCCCTTGCGGAGCGGTTTGGTCTGCCGATTCAGATAGGTCACACGCCGATCATTCATGGGTTTCTCAGTCCACAAGGGGGTAGACATAAAGCGCGAAAGGTTGGTCTTGTCGGCACTGTCCAAGATGCAACGACTGATGTTGGCCATGCTTTTGTTCGGTAAGACCATCAGTCCGGTAAGATAGTTCTGAAAATGCCGATACTGCTTACGGTTCTCAAATAAGTCCTCGAAAGCTGCGGCATGTTGACTGACCAACGGAGCAGGCTTTAAAATTGGCAATTGCATGAGCTTTGACCAACCTTATGGGTAGAGTTTGTTTCCGGTAGGTTAACACCTTGCGCCTAAATTGTCAAAATACAACTGTCGAGTAAATCTATATAATTCCTCTCTTCAAATCCACGGAAACCTGTAGTTGCATTTGACTTGGGCTTAAGCGCAGTTGTAAATTGATAAATGTATCGTCGAAAGTAACGTAATTTTTCTAAAGAATGTGGCTTTATTCTTAAAGCTGGTAACCCATCACTTGCAATTTTGGTCTCTGCCATCTGTAAACCCCTTTCATAAAGAAATTGAATTGGTAAAACGGTTCTTTGGGAATCGGCGGGGAGGTCTCCAGATTTTGGGGTGTGAGTGGGGTGTATACCCCACTCACACCCCAAAATCTGGCATTAACCACGGCCAAATCCCAAAGAGCCTGGAATCAAGCCTCAGGAGGCGTGGATGCAATCCTTTGAATATGTGGCACCAGGAAGTGTCAAAGAAGTGGTGGAATTATTGACAGCCAATAACGGAAGGGCGCGCCCCTTATGCGGCGGGACTGATCTTTTGGTACAGTTGCGTGAAAATCGCCTTAAAACCGAACTTTTAATTGATGTAAAGAACATCCCCGAACTTGCATCCATTCATTATGATCCGCAGGCTGGATTATGGTTGGGTGCCGCGGCTTCTTGTTACGAAATTTGTCACAATAAGTTTGTGTCGGAAAATTATCCCGGCCTTGTGGATGCCATCCATTTGATTGGCGGGGTACAAATTCAATACCGGGCCAGTGTAGGTGGGAATTTATGTAACGCATCCCCTGCAGCGGACTCGATACCAGCCTTGATTGTCTATGAAGCAACCTGTATGATCGCGGGAAGCAACGGAACTCGCGAGATACCCGTTGAGCAGTTTTGTGTTGCACCCGGAAAAAATGTTTTACAGAATGGGGAATTTTTGTTAGCGATAAAAGTTCCGGTGGTGAAAGAATTTTTTGGCGCGCATTACCTGCGCTTTATCCCGCGCAATGAAATGGATATCGCCGTTGTAGGCGCGGGGGCATCGGTCATGTTGGATAAAACCAGGCAGAAAATCCTGTCAGCAAGGATCGCACTTGGGGCAGTCGCACCAACGCCATTGTTTGTGGAGGAAGCAGGACAATTCTTAGCGGGGAAAGCGATCATCGAAGAAAACATTCACGAAGCGGCAATAATCGCACAGGAGGCAGCGCGCCCTATTTCTGATTTGCGCGGCACGGCTGAATACCGCAAACATCTTTGCGCGGTGCTTACAAGGCGTGCACTTGAAATAGCAATCAAAAGAGCGAGGGCACAATGAATAAAAAAGTTCGGGTACAGGCCACTATTAATGGTGAAGAAGTTGAATTCTTGTGTGAACCGCGCCAGAGCTTGCTTGAAGTGTTGCGTGAGACTCTTGGTTTGACCGGCGCGAAGGAAGGGTGTAACAATGGCAACTGTGGTGCGTGCACCGTGATAATGGACGGCGCACTGGTGAATTCATGCATCGTGTTGGCGGTGGAAATCAATGGACATAGGGTAACAACTGTTGAAGGTATCGCGACCCCTCACGGTTTGCATCCGCTTCAAGAAAAATTCCTCGCTCACGCTGCCCTGCAATGCGGATTTTGCACCCCAGGATTTATCGTCGCTTCAAAAATCTTGCTCGACCAGAATCCAAACCCAAGTGAATTTGAAGTGCGGGAATGGCTGGCAGGGAATTTATGTCGTTGTACGGGTTATGACCGTATCGTGCGCGCCGTGTTGGACGCGGCTCAGTCTCAGGAGAAAAGCTTATGACCACAACTTTGCCGGTTGATGAGAAAAAAGATGATTATAGCGTCATTGGGAAAAACCCTCATCGCCATGATGGAACGGACAAAGTTACTGGCCGCGCTCAATATGGTGCCGACATCCGTTTGCCCGGTATGATGTATGGTGCAATGCTACGCAGTCCGCACGCGCACGCGCACATTCTTTCAATTGATACCAGTGATGCCGAATCGGTTCCCGGTGTCAGAGCGGTGGTCACCGCAAAAGATTTGCCTGATGTAGAAAGCAAAATTGCAGAACTTGGCGAAGGGACGATCAATCTTCGTCATCAAAGCAATAATATTTTGGCAAAGGACAAGGTGTTGTATTTTGGTCACGCCATCGCGGCGGTTGCCGCCGTCAACCCGCATATCGCGGAGGAAGCCGTAGCCTTGATCAAGGTGGAGTATGAGGTTCTGCCACCCGTGCTAAATGTGAGAAAAGCGATGCAGGCTGACTCGGCCATTTTGCATGAGGATGTGCGGACGGATGAGTTGGGCAAAAAGGGCGATTCCCCTAGCAATATCGCCGCGCATTTTCAGAATCAGATCGGTGATGTTGAAAAGGGTTTTCAGGATGCCCATGTGATTGTCGAGCGCGAGTTCTTTACCTCCATGGTTCATCAGGGATATATCGAACCGCAGAATGCAACAGCACAATACAGTCCAGATGGACAGATCACCATTTGGTGCAGTACGCAGGGATCGTTCGGTGTACGAGAACAAGTCGCAAAGATTCTTGATATTCCGATTTCAAAGATTCGTGTTATCCCGATGGAAATTGGTGGCGGGTTCGGCGGAAAGAATGGAATTTATCTTGAACCGGTTGTCGTGCTGCTCTCGTGCAAGAGCGGGTATCGTCCTGTGAAGATGACCATGAGCCGTAGTGAAGTGCTGGCCGCGACAGGGCCAACCTCCGGTTCTTACATCGAAGTAAAAATGGGCGCCGATCGGAATGGCAGGATTACTGCGGTGCAGGCCATGCTCGCATACGAAGCGGGCGCATATCCTGGTTCATTTGTTGGCGCGGGCATGGGGGTGATCTTTGCGCCGTACCGGATTGAAAATGCGCTGGTAGATGGTTACGATGTCCTTGTTAATAAACCACATACTGCCGCTTACCGCGCGCCCGGTGGAACAAACGCGGCTTTTGCATGCGAGACCGTTATTGATGAATTGTGTGAAAAACTCAACATGGATCCAATTGAGTTTCGCTTGTTGAATGGCGTAAAAGAAGGTGACCGCCGGGTGGACGGCCCTGTCTATAACCGTATTGGATATTTGGAAACACTTGAAGCCGCAAAGAATTCTCAACATTATCGCACACCTTTGGAAGGCTCGAATCGAGGACGCGGTGTGGCATCCGGTTTCTGGTTCAACTATGGCGGTAAATCTAGTGCGTCGGCCAGTGTGAATAGCGATGGCACCATCAGCCTGCTGACGGGTTCGGTGGATATTGGCGGCACACGCACTTCCATCGCGATGCAATTGGCCGAAGGGTTGGGAATTTCTGCGGAATCAATCCGTCCTGCGGTCGCAGATACAGATTCGGTTGGATATACTGAAGGCACTTATGGGAGCCGGACAACCTTTGCAACCGGTTGGGCTGCCTACGAAGTAAGCAATCAGCTCAAAGAAAAAATGTTGGAACGTGCCGCAATGATATGGGAAACCGAGGTCAATAAAATTCAATTCGTGAAAGGTGTGTTCTTATACGGCGATAAGCAAATAACTTTTGCACAACTCGCATCGCGTCTAGACGAAACAGGTGGCCCTGTTGTCGCCAGCGCGGCAGTGCGACCGGAGCATTCTGGCCCCGCGTTCGCTACACACATCGTTGATGTAGAAGTCGATCCCGAAACCGGCAAAGTGCAAATCCTTCGTTATACCGCTGTGCAGGACGCTGGCAAAGCAATCTTCCCCAATTATGTTGAGAGTCAGTTGCAGGGCGGGGTCGCGCAAGGTGTCGGCTGGGCTTTGAATGAAGAATATCTTTATGATGACCAGGGACGATTGGTCAATTCAAGCTGGTTGGATTATCGGATGCCGGTCGCTCTGGATTTGCCAATGATTGATACCATTATTGTAGAAGTTCCAAACCCGGGACATCCCTATGGCGTGCGCGGTGTAGGAGAGGTACCCATTGTCCCGCCACCTGCCGCATTGGCAAATGCGATTTATGGCGCGGTTGGTGTCCGCATGAATACATTGCCTATGTCCCCTGCACGGGTCGTGGCGGAACTCAACAAACAAAAAGGATAATCCTTTGCCAGTCGTTTGGATTCCATCGCTGCTGCGGGAGCTAACAAAAGGAGAACGATCTCTTATCGTAGAAGGAGAAACGGTGCGGGAGGTCATCGAAAATATGGAAAGTCGCTATCCCGGCGTCAAAGACCGACTGTGTAATGGGGAACAATTGCATCCATCCATTTCAGTTGTTGTTGATGGACATACCGGTATGCTGAAACTTCGTCAGCGCTTGCACGAATCAAGCGAAGTCCATTTTGTGATTGCAATGAGTGGCGGATAATCTATTTTTCTAGCACCTCTTCAAAAAAAGAGAGCACTCGGTTTGTATATTCATCCGGTGCAACCTGAAAATTCTTTCCGTGATCCCCCCCTGGCACGATCCACAATTCCTTTGGTTTTCGCGCTGCACCAAACTGTAGCTGCGCTCGCCCGCTCGCGGCCTCGTGTTCGCCATAGATCAAGAACACCGGGCGCGGACTAATCAAACCTATCTCGTCAACCGGGCTGACCTGCCAGGGATTGACCCCCGTCCGTAACCAGAAAACTCCCGCAATCGTGTACAAAAATATCTTCCGGGTAAACGATTCATCTGACCCCGGCTCCACAAAATCATCCCCCAAATTGTAATACCCTCCCTCTGCCAATACTGCCGAAATTTCAGGATGTCGCGCCGCCGTTCGGATCGCTCCCACACCACCCATGGAAAAGCCAAATATCCCAATTCGATCCGAATCTACCTCCGGGCGGGAGAGTAAAAATTCAAGACCCGCTGCTGCGTCATAAATTTCATTCGCCCCCAATGTGACCAGCCTAATGGGGGTGGCACATGCCCGCGCGCCAATTTGCAACACCCCAAACCCGGATTCGACCAACGGCCTGGCTGGGGGCAGTGACGTTCCCCCCGCACCGTGCAGTCCTCCTAGCATGATGACCGCTGCCCCATTTTGGGAAGGGTAATACCATGCGGGGATGCTAATTCCGTCACCGGTTTCTAGTTGAAGCCCCTCTGGAGCAGGAATATCCTGTCTAAGGGGAATAAATGCGCCACAGCCAGGATCAATCAAGGCTTCCACAAAAATCCATGCTCCTGTGAAGTTCACCGCAAAATAAACGAGAAAAATCATAAAAATAGCAAGACAAGCGATTCGCCCCCAACGGATTTTCTTCACTCCCCAAACTCCAGCAATCCCAGAATGTCCCCCAGCGCAGCATTAAACACCTCGTTCATGATCTTATCACTGACCACGTACCGCCCACCAAACGAGCCGTCCTCGTATACCTCGCGCGTGGTTTCTGCGTTCATAATCTCTGTCACGACAGGAGTCGGTTTTTCGTAATCTGGCAACTCCGCCACGCGATTGAAAGGGAAGGCTTCGAGCCAATTGGCGTGGTTGGGTTCCAGATTGTACTTGTGGGCGACCGCTCGGACGTTCGGGGCTTGCCACCACGAATACCAGGACACCCGCAGTCCGCGCAGTTCGTTTACCAGTTCAGACAGCCGCGCCCGCGCGGGGTCATTGCCCCCGTGCCCGTTCAAAACCAAAATCCGCCGGACACCATGCCGGTATACGGAGCGGATCACATCTTCGACTACCGCAAGCATGGTCGTTACCCGCAAACTGATTGTGCCTGGATAATCAAGAAAGTAGGGTGAAATTCCGAAGTTGAACGGGGGGGCGATCAAGACATTAGTCTGCTCGTTGGCAGCGTCTGCGAGGGCAAGGGGGATGTTGACATCCGTTAGCAGGCTGAGATAGCCATGCTGTTCTGTCGCACCCAAGATGATCATCAGGCGATCATCCTGAGCAAGGTAGTCTTCGACATCGAACCAGTTAAGGTCGGAGAAACGCATGAGAGACACCTCCTATTTCCTTCGGGCCTGCCAAAATGCAAGGAAGGCGAGGAAATAAATGAGTGCACCCGTGAGATAGAGGCTTTGCACACCCCACAGCAGGGAGGTGTATTCGACAACGCCGCCAAATACGGAACCGCTCAGATTTGCCGCCAGCGGGCCAGAGATTTGTCCTGCGCGTTTGATGGATTCGCTGAAAACGATCCCGGAGAAAAAGAGGGGTAAGGATAACAGGAGCATACTGCCAATCGCTCGCAAAATCGGATGAAATTGGTTGAACCAATCCAATGGGAAGAAATACACTAAAACGAAGCTTAGGAAGAGAAACGTGTACACCAAGCGTAAGTTGATGTGTTTACTCTTGAGAACAAGCAGGTTCGCCGCCAGGATCATGATAAGTACGCCTGAAATTGCTAATGCGTTGACCAGCCAGGTGGTGCCAAATAATAAGGCGAGGCGCGTAACACTAATGAATTCGACCAATAAGAATCCCGCTCCTAAAAACCAAAAGTGCCAATCGGGGCGCAGAGATTGTGGAAACGAACGGGAAAGCAAGAACAAAGTGATACCCGCGAGCACGAGAAGCGTCTGCCAATAAACAGGAGGAATTATCTGGGCACGCATATACAGATATGGCCAATCATCCGTTGCAAGAGGTACATTTTTATAAGCTGGATCTGATTGCCATATCGTTAACCCCCTTTCAGCGGCTTGTTGTTGAAGCAGGTCACCGGCCATATAAGTTGTACCAGTCTCGCTTTTGTAAATCCACACCCGATCTGCACCAAAAACAGAAACCATCATCCGCCCCAACCGCTCATCAATCCAAGCGACATTGGCGGCAAAGGTTAATGAAACGATGCCTCCTGGTTTGAGATGTTCTCGGACTTTTGTCAAACTCTCAATGGTGTATACGTAGGAATCTAGCCGGACACTGCTCCATCCTGAAAGAAGTGTGTGGGAGTCCAAAAGCCCAAATGTAACTACATCATATTGTGTGTTAGTTTTTTCAAAGAAGGAACGGGCATCGTCTACGACCCGATTCACCCTTGAATCAGCATAGGGGTTTTCGGGATGCAATTCAATGCCAAAATCTTGAATCACCGGATCGATCTCAACCGCATCAATCGTCCCCATCCCATTCCGTAATGCAGCAGCCACATCATTCCCCATCCCGGCCCCAACAATCAGAACTCTACTGCCTGCTGGATGAAAGCTGTATGGCAGGTTGTAATATTCCGCCAATTTGGCAATTTCGGGGATGTGGGTTAATTGGTGTTCCACAAATTTATATGACAAATCCATTGCTCGTTGGTAAAAAACTTGTTGCACGTCAAGAATATAACCGACTTTGACTGGTGAACCACTCGTGTCATCAATAGTCATATCCGAGATGCTCAAGCGCTGGTAAGGTGACCAAGTTGCATTTTGATTGAAAATTACCAGGCTGATTAGGCTGAGCGAAACCAGAATCACATCCGTTCGCGTTAAAGTTTCCCGTAAATAAAAATATATCCCAATTCCAAGTCCAGCTAGTGTAAACCAAAAAATTGGAGGGGTCCTCAAAAAAGAAATAAAAGAGAACAGCCAAATGCCAATAATGCTTGCGATAATGTTCACAATGTATGCCTGGACAGGGGGATGATGATCCATTTCTCTTCCCGTTATCTGCCCCAAAGGGATGAATAGAAACATTGTTGTGAGAAAAAATAAAATAACAACACTAAAAAACAATACGAACGCCACCCAGTCATCAATTTTCGCCACATACCAAATAAACTCATCATTACTGCCAGGATAAACTAAATTTTGGGCGGAAGAAATATTTCCAATAAGGATCACCAGGGCAATGAAGGTTATAAAAAAAACAGTAAAAGCAGGTTTATAGTTTTGTGAACGGGATACTAAAGCATAACCTGTTGCAAGTCCTAAAAATGCTGCTAACAGTGGTATGTTTTTCAAATAGGAAAATAATCGAATCTCTGCTCCTAACCAACGAATCACAGCCAGTTCCAAAAAAAGGCTGAAAAGGCTAATAAGAACAAGAGGAATCCATTTTGTAATTTTTCCTCCAAGATTCATGACGTGCATCCTTGTTAATAAAAATAAGCGAAGCATCCTCGCTTCGCTTATTTTACTTGGTTATACAACAATATTGACCAATCTTCCCGGTACAACAATCACCTTCTTCGGTGGTTTGCCTTCCATAGATTTCTGCACACCCTCGGTTGCCAGGGCGGCGGCTTTGATTGTCTCTTCGTCCGTTCCGGCGGGGACGGTGATCCGATCGCGGACTTTTCCGTTGACCTGGATGGGCAGGGTGATTTCGTCTTCCTTCGCCGCTTCCTTGTCCACTTCGGGCCAGGGTTGGGTGTGGATGGAGTACGGTTTGCCAATTCCAGTCCACAGCTCTTCAGCGATGTGGGGGGTGACAGGAGCCATCATCCGCAGGTAGATGTCAATGGCTTCCTCCCACGCAGGGGTGCCGGCGGCGGCCTCGCGGACTTCGTACAGGGTGTTCATCAATTCCATTAGCGAGGAGATGATGGTGTTGAATTCGAACTGCTCGAAATCACGAGTGACGCTGATCAGAGTCTGGTGGACTTTCCGGCGCAGATTCCGCACCATGCTGGGGGCAGCAGGCTGATCTTCCGCGGCGCCCTCACCCGGCGCAGTCTCATTGAACAGTGTCCACGTCCGGCGCAGCCAGCGCACAACACCCTGGATGTTGTCGGTGTTCCACGCGCCGCCTTCTGACCAGCGATAGCCAAACATCAGGTAGGCGCGCACCGCGTCCGCGCCGTAGATACGCACCTGTTCGTCGGGGTCAATAACGTTGCCGCGCGATTTGCTCATGCGCGCGCCGTCCGGCCCCAGGATCTGTCCCTGGTTTCGCAGTTGCACCATCGGTTCGCTGCCATCGGTGATTTCCATGTCGCGCATGGCTTTGTGGAAGAACCGGGTGTAGATCAGGTGCATGGTGGCGTGTTCCGCGCCGCCGGTGTAGGTGTCCACGGGCATCCAATAGTCGTACTCGGCCTGGTCGAAGGGGTAATCGTCTTTGTGGGGACTCAGGTAGCGCAGGTGGTACCAGGAGGAGCACATGAAGCCGTCCAGCGTGTCGGTATCGCGCTCGGCTTCGCGCCCGCAGATGGGGCAGGTGGTTTTGCTCCAGGTCGGGTGTAGTTTGAGTGGGCTTTGGCCTGTGGGCAGCCATTCCACGTCTTCGGGCAGGGGGACGGGCAGTTGGTCATCGGGAACGGCGACCTGGCCGTGTTCGGGGCAGTAGATGATGGGAATGGGCGCGCCCCAGTAACGCTGGCGGGAGATCGTCCAGTCGTGCAGGCGGTAGTTGACGTCCCGTTTACCCACACCTTTCTCTTCCAGCCATTCGGTGACAGCACGGATAGCGGGATTTTTCATGCCTTTTTCGTTCGTGGCGGGCGTGCCGTTGAATTGAGCGCTGTTGACCATAACGCCCTCGTGCGGCCAGGCTTCGGTCATCGTCGCGCCGTCCAGCTCAACGCCTTCGGGCTGAA
>DATDOR010000148.1:0-4479 GCA_035293165.1 Anaerolineales bacterium
CGCGATGCTAAAGTTCGAACCCAACGCCACCATCCACGAACACGACGCGCCGATGGATATTGATGTCATCTGCCTGGAAGGCTCCGGTTTCACGAGCGTGGATGGCGAACAAGCCCCGATCAAAGCCGGGGAGCGCGTCCGCTGGCCTGCCGGGAAGATGCACCGGTTGTGGACAGAGGCGGAGGAATTGGTTACACTGATGGTGGAGCATGTGAACAAGTAGAAGTAAATTGAAATGGAGATTCTTTATGGAAACTATGACTATTCAATCCTCTGCAAACACCCTTTATCTCGTCCGTCAGGCGGTGGAACGCGAAAGAGCGCGGTTGGAACTGGCCCTGGAACTGGCGCGAAAACGGCTGAAACCCTTTGAACAGAAATATGGCGTTTCTTCGCAAACTTTCATGCAAGAAATGGCCGCCGAAGACCTGGAGGGTGGGGATCAGGAATATGTGCGTTGGGCTGGAGAGTTTATATTGATGGAAAGATTAGCAGACAAGCTGGCGCAATTACAGGAGATTCGTATCCTTGATTAGCGCCCATCTTGCTGCTATTCAAACGCTGGTTGAGCGTTATGCAGCGACGAGTTTTGTCGCAGATACTCGTTTAAACATCGAATCTCGTCCTGGCGAGCAGGCTTACCTTTCTGGTGTGATCGTTTTTCTGGATGGCTCGGAACTTTACTTTAGCGAATTCCTGGATGGCAGTGAAACCGGTATCGAAAAAATCATGTACAGCTATCACTTTCAAGATTCCGCGAAACAATTGGTTTTCCGTTATGACAATGCACGGCACAAGCCCCCATTGCCGTTTTCCGGGCATAAACACCTGCCCGATAAGATCGTCGAACATCCTGCGCCAAGCCTGGAAATAGTGCTGGAAGAAATTATTTTGCTGTTGGAATTTTGAAAAATTTGGAAACCGTCTCCTCCCATTTTTAAGGAAACCCCCCTGGACAAATTTACTGCTGTTTTTGAACAAACCAACGATTGGTGGAGCGCCTATGTGGAAGAACTTCCCGGTGCAAACACACAAGGTAAAACATTGGAAGAAGCACGCGAAAATCTCAAAGAAGCGGTTCAACTTATTATTGAAGCAAACCGCGTAATTGCGCCGCTTGCGGACAGAGGCAGGGGAAATGGCTAAACCGGTGGTGGAGTATAACTTCCTCCAAAATAATATGAACTGGCAGCAAAGATAATTTGCGGAGATTAAGTTGTGAAAACTCAATTGTTATCCGTCTCAAAAATTTTTACCGAAAGGGTTATGAGAATTCCTGATTACCAACGCGGATACGCATGGGCAGAGAAGGAATTACGAGATTTTTGGAACGATTTAATTTGTTATTGAACACGAAAATTTGTCTGAAGATTAAACACTATACGATGATCTAATAAATCGGTGTATCTAACTGGAGCGAGCTATGATTACCCCCGACCAAACCATCCGAACCACCTGCCCCTACTGTGGGGTGGGCTGCCAGATGAATTTACATATCAAAGACAACTTCATCTACCGCGTCTCCGCGCCGTTCGATGCCGCGCCGAACTACGGGATGTTATGCGTCAAAGGCCGTTATGGGACGGATTACGTCCGCCACCCAGGGCGGGTGAAGACCCCGCTCATCCGCGCGAACCGGGAAGAGGGCCGGAGCGCGCCGCCCGTCTGGCGGGAAGCGACCTGGGACGAGGCGCTTGATCTCGTTGCGGACGAACTCGTCCGCATCCGCAACACGTATGGGGGAGATGCCATCGCCGCATATGCCAGTGCGAAAGCGACGAACGAAGATAACTACATCTACCAAAAGCTGATCCGCGCGCTGATCGGCACGAACAACGTAGACCACTGCGCCCGGCTATGCCACGCGGGGTCGGTCACTGGCCTGCAACTGTCCATCGGCTCGTCGGCCATGTCCAACTCCATCGCCGAGATGGAAAACCTGGACGTGTTCATCGTCACCGGCTCAAACACGACCGAAACCCACCCGGTCATTGCGAACTTCCTCAAGCGCGCCGTCCGCAAAAATGGGGCCAGGCTAATTGTCGTGGACCCGCGCCACATCGAAATGACCGATTTCTCTACGCTCTGGCTGCGGCAAAACCCCGGCACGGACGTGGCCGTCTTCCAGGCAATGGCGCATGTTATTGTGAAAGAGCAACTATACGACCCCGACTTCATCGCCAACCGCACCGAAGGTTTCGAGGATTACATCGAATCGCTCGAAGAATTCACCCCCGAATGGGCGGAGCAGGTGTCCGGTGTGCCTGCAAGCAAGATTCGCGAGGCCGCGCGCATCTACGCGTCCGCAAAAACGGCATCCATTTATTGGGGCATGGGCATCAGCCAGTCCACGCACGGGACAGACAACACACTTTCGCTTGTCAATCTGGCGTTGATGTGCGGGCATGTGGGCAAGGCCGGGACGGGTCTCAACCCCCTGCGCGGGCAAAACAACGTGCAGGGCTGCTCGGACAGTGGCGGCCTGCCGAACGTGTTCACCGCCTACCAGCGGGTGGACAACCCGGACATCCGCGCACAGTTTGAATCCGCCTGGGGCGTCCGCCTCAACCCCCATCCGGGGTTGACCGCCACTGAGATGGTGGACGGGGCAGAGCTTGGAAAAGTGCGCGGGATGTTCGTCCTCGGCGAAAATCCGATGATGTCCGAACCCAACCAGGCGCATGCTCGCCACGCGCTCGAACACCTGGAATTTATGGTCTGCCAGGATATTTTCATCAACGAAACGGGTGAGATGGCAGACGTGATTCTGCCTGCGACCAGTTTCGCGGAGAAAGACGGGACGTTCACGAACACGGACCGGCGGATCCAACGCTGCCGGGCGGCGGTTCCCCCCGTTGGAAATTCCCGCCCTGACTGGGAGATTTTCTGCGGCCTGGGGCGGCGGATCGAGATCCGGCTGGGGGTGCGCGCCGGGTTCGAATTCACCCACCCCCAAGAAATCTGGGAAGAGATGCGCCGGGTCACGCCCGATTTTTGGGGCATCACGTATGAACGGATCGAGCGGGAAGGCGGCGTGCATTGGCCCTGCCCGACATTCGACCACCCGGGCACACCCTACCTGTTCGCCGATGAGTTCCCGCGCGGTCGGGGAAAATTCTGGGAAGTGACGTATGGCACGCAGTCCGAACAACCGGACGAGGAATACCCGTACAACCTGACGACCGGACGGGTGTTATATCACTGGAGCGGCAGTACGATGACCGGGCGCAGTGCCCTGGAGGAGATTTTCCCAGAGGCGGTGTGTGAGATTCACCCAGAGGATGCCAGGAATCTGGAATTAGGAACTGGGGATTGGGTAAAGGTGAGTTCGCGGCGGGGTTCGATTACGTTGCGGGTTCTGGTGACGGGACGCTCGCCGAAGGGGACGGTGTTTGTGCCGTTCCACTTTGCCGAGGCGGCGGCAAACGCGCTGACCCTTGACCGGATTGACAAACGGGCGAAGATTCCCGACTATAAGAACACAGCGGTGAAGCTTGAGAAAACGACGGCCCCAGACGGAATAGAAGCCGGGTACGATATGCCGCTCTTCGACCGGGGGGCAATCAAGGATCCGGTGCAGGTGCATTAACTCCAATTACAAGAAGGCAAATGATGCGTTTATTATCTTCCACCAACAGTATTACCTTGCTCACCGTCATCACCGCTGTGGTTCATCTCTTTTTGGGAATCAATGGCGGGCTTAGTCTCGACCCCAAGGATGGGCTCAATCTATTGTTCGTCCTGAATGGGATGGGGTATCTTTTCTTGCTAATCGCCGTATTTTGGACTCCCAATTTTCTCGAAGAACAAAACCCCCTGCTCCGACGGGCTTTCATTGTTTATGTTCTGATCACGATTGCGCTCTATTTTGTTATCAATGGTGTCGAGGGGCTGACTTCCGCGCTGGGGATGTTTACGAAAGTAGTGGAGGCGCTACTGTTACTTGGGATTTGGAGATCGGGAAAAGCTTCGTAAACAAAATGTAACAGTTTTACCAGAATGTGATCAAAGAAATTGTACAGGTTCGTTGAGGAGGTGAAACAACGGAAAATGAAAAAGCTGAAAAAGCTGTTATTAATGAAGATTTTCTGTAACCGTTCAGTTCCCCCACCTGAAGGGGGTAAGAACCCAAAAAAATGGTGTCCGCAGGGGGTGTACACCCCCTGCGGACACCATTTTTTTGGATAATCCCCTCACCAAAGTGAACGGTTACGATTTTCTTCTACACGAGTGAGAATCCCGATAAAAGCAATTAAGACATCAAGTGAACATCTCGACAAATCCCCGAGATTACCTATCGGGGTTTTGTATTTACATTTCAGCATAATTGCTTGTTATAATTGAAAACACGAGGAGACGGTCTGATGCCCATTTTACAAGTTGAACTACCCTCTGATGAACTCTTGAAAGCAGTTGAACAACTCAGTCTTCCAGACTTAGAACAATTCTCGCGCCAGGTAACGCGTCTTGTGGCGAAAC
>DATDOR010000149.1:0-3763 GCA_035293165.1 Anaerolineales bacterium
GCGGAGCCAGCCGGTCGAAATATTCTTGTTCCCCCCAAACCCCTTCGTATTGGCCCGCGAACAACACTTTCACGTTCGGATGTTTTTCCATTACTTTGGGCAACGCGTCGAGCAGCACTTCCACCCCTTTCTCGCTGGCAAACCGGGTCGCCATACCGATCGTATTCCGATTTTCCGGGTTGTGCCGGAAGCGGAAAATTGCTTTGTCGTCGAGCTTCGCTTCTTCCAATTCAACCGGTGGGGTAATCACGCGAACTTTTTGGGGATAACTGCTCAAATACGGAGAGTGCGTGGCAATGTCTTCTGTATACGTGCTGATCCGGTGAGCAAATGTCGCAGTCAGGCGGTTGGCAACATCCACGACTAAATTGACAAAGCGGTTGAACGCGCCCGGCGGCAATATCAGATCACTGTGATAAGCAATGATTGTGGGTTTTTTGAACAGCAAGCCACGCAGCGAAATGCCCGCTGCGTCGAACTGTGGCAGGTGGAGCAAAATCGCGTCGTGGCGCAGGACCTCGCGCGTAGCCTGCAAGCCAATCCACGGCATGATGACTCCTTTGTTCAGCCGGAACAAGACAGGGGAGCGGATGATTTTCACACCACCCACCGTTTCGTGCAAAGGAATGGCTTTTTCAAACTGGCTGGTTAGCACAGTCACTTCATGCCCGCGCGCGACAAAAGCTTTGGCGATGCGTTCCGCGTAGATGGTCAACCCGGAAGTGTGAGGGCGGTAATAAGTGAGGACGGTGAGGATTCGCATGGAGGAAGTAGACAGGTAAACAGAGTAAACAAGTATACTGGGTTATCTTGAATTAAGAATGTGCTTCTTCGTTTCAACTAAATAGGGATTTGTTCTCAGTCACCCACTCATACAACATGCGTAGCCCATCTTTTACATAAATCTTCGGCTGCCAGCCTAATTCACGCAGGGCTTTGCTTGTATCATTCATGTTCACGCGCTGGTCGCCAGGACGCCAGTCTTTCCAGACCACCGGAATCTCATGCCCGATGAACTCTTTGAGTAGCTCGCCAAACTCCACCCAAATCGAGAGCGTATTCGTACTTCCTCCACCCATGTTGTATATCTGTCCAGCAACGGACTCGATCTGTTCAATCGCCATATCATATCCACCAAGTAAGTCGTACACATGCAGGAGGTCACGTACCTGTTTGCCGTCGCCAAAAATTGTGATTGGCTTCTCCATCACCGAAGCAATAACAAACCACGCCACCCATCCCTGATCCTCGATCCCAAACTGACGCGGCCCATAAATGCACCCTTGACGGAACACCACCGTCGGCAAACCGTAAATCCGGTGATAATCGCGGGTGTACTGATCCCCGGCCCCCTTGCTACAACCGTAGGGCGAATGCATGTCCAGCGGCTGCGTTTCCGGGACCCCAGCGGGAAGGTTGGCATACTCCCAGCGCGTTTCCCGCTCGGCCAGAGGAATGTCCTCCATTTCTCCATACACTTTGTTGGACGAAGCATATAACAGAATCGGATTCCGCCCGGAGAGCCGCGCTGCTTCCAGGACATTGAACGTTCCTAGCGCGTTGATCTCAAAATCCTCGCGGGGATGGATCACCGACGTCGTCACTGCGACCTGACTGGCGAGGTGAACGATCACATCGGCGGTCCGCGCAGTGGCAGTTAACAGGCTGGCGTCGCGCACATCCCCTTGTACGAGCCGGAAGGAATCTGCCCCGTGTGTAGCGCGTAACCACGCCAGGTTGCGGGGCGCCCCGCCTCGGGAGAGGTTGTCATACACGGTAACGTCCTCCCCACGACTAAGGAGGCGATCAACATAGTTAGAACCAATAAATCCGGCACCGCCGGTCACAAGATATTCTTTATGCATATGTTTTATAAAACCGGTTTGGGTTTACTTGCTTGTGCGCGCACCTGCCGGTAGACCTGCACCAATGACTCTCCATCTGCCAGCAAGCCATAAATTCCGGGCAGTGAGGTCAACATTAGAGACGAAGCATGAGCCGCCAGTGCATAAGCCAGGGCTTTCGCCTGGCTCACGCCGAAAAGGCTTAGGGTAAACATGAGCGTGGCTTCAACCACACCCAGCCCGCCTGGCGCGGAGGGTACGGCAGTGCCCAGCATCATCGTCGAGGTGCTGAAGGCCGCCCACAACATTTTTGCATTGGGCACAAAAGCCAATAAAACCAAATAATAGTGGGTAACGAGAAATCCCCAGGTGAAGACCATCCAGAGAAAGGTTTTTAGAAAGCGGCCCGCGTTTGTGAGAACAGCCAGACCTTGAAAGAAAGATTCTACCTGGCTGGCGGCAATCCGGCGGAGAAGAGGCACACGGGTTTGGAGTTGGTGGTGAAATGCCAGGGCACGTTCGCGCTGGTGTGCCAGGATGTATAAAAACACCAACCCGGCGATGATAACGATCCCGAGGAGCGTTGCCTTTTCCACCGCGCCCTCTACGCCGATGACAAATGGCAGGCTGGCGAGGAAAATCGAGATAACAACCAGCATATCGAAGGCGCGTTCGAGCACAATTGTTGGAATAATTTGCCAGAAACGTAGTGAAGTCGTCCGGCTCAACAAAAACGCCCGCCCAATTTCACCCAGACGAAAAGGGAAGACGTTATTGATGAAGTAGCCTTCGGTCATTGTAAAAAACACACGCTTAAGATCAGCCTTATCTTCGAGGAGATTCCTCCAGGCAATCGTCCGCGCAAACAACGATAAACAGAAGAAAATCTGCGCGCCAATCAGGTAGCGAATATCTACTTGAACCAGTTCCTGGCGCAACTCATCTAAATCTGCTTCCCAAAATACTATCAGGAGTAAGATGAGACTGACCAAAATGCCGGGGAGGATGCGGCGGAGGTCTTTGAGATTAATCTTCATCCAACCGCAGCACGGCCATAAACGCGTCTTGGGGAATTTCCACGCTACCCACCATCTTCATGCGCTTCTTCCCTTTTTTCTGTTTTTCGAGCAGTTTCTTCTTCCGGGTGATATCGCCGCCGTAGCATTTCGCGAGCACGTCTTTACGAATGGCTTGTACGTTGGCACGAGAGATGATCCGCCCGCCGGATTTGGCCTGGATGGCGACAGCAAACATCTGGCGCGGGATGAGTCCTTTCAGCTTGGTGATCAACGCCTGGCCTTTATGATAGGCATCTTTTGCGTGGACAATGCTGGCCAACGCGTCCACCGGTTCGTTGTTCACTAAAATTTCGAGCAGTTGGAGTTCGTCGGGGCGATATTCCAAAAACTGGTAGTCAAGCGAGGCATAGCCCTTCGTGCGGGATTTCAACTGGTCGAAGAAGTCCACGATCAGTTCGGATAACGGGATTTCGTAATACAACTGCACCCGGTTGGGAGCGGGATGTTCCTGGTCTTTGAAGATCCCCCGGCGTTTGGTGGTTAGTTCCATGACCGTACCATAATACTCGACCGGAGTAAAAATCTGGATATTCATCCACGGCTCGCGAATTTCCGCGATCAGGCCCTCGTCCGGCAGTTCGGCGGGGGAGGCGATCTTGATCACCTCTCCACTTTCACGCATGACCACTTCGTACTGCACGGACGGTGCAGTCACGACAATATCCAGGTCGTATTCCCGCTCCAGTCGCTCCTGAATGATCTCCATGTGGAACATCCCTAAAAAGCCGCACCGAAAGCCAAAGTTCAATGCCTGGGAAGTTTCCGGCTCATAAATGAGGGAGGCATCGTTTAGTTGTAATTTTTCCAGCGATTCGCGCAGATCTTCGTAATCTTCGCCTT
>DATDOR010000150.1:0-4291 GCA_035293165.1 Anaerolineales bacterium
CGTTAATCACGCGCTCGTACAATGCCAGTGCGGTCTCGTAATCACCCCGCTTGGCCGCCGCGTCCGCATCGTGCAATGCGTGCAGCCGGAAGTTCGACAAGCCTAACGTTTCCCTATCCGGCGCCCATATGCCTTGAACAGGATCATATATCCACACGCGCGTCAGGCTGCGCTGGGGTCGGGCCCCAACCGAGGCAATCCCACCTGCAGCGACTTCCAATTCAAACACTCCATCACCGTCCGCATCGGTTACCTGAACTTCAGGAGAGGGCAAATCGTCCGTCGTTTCGGTCAGTTTATTGACGAAGCCACGCCCATCCCAGGCGAGGATTTTGACATTGGCAAAACATGTGTGCGCCCCGCACTGCGTATCGCTGGCGACCAGTTCGGCTGTCCCATTTGCATCTAAATCTTGCCATACCCAGAGCTGTTTTTTCCAGAAGAAACCTTCCGCTCCAGGCCCATCCTGGTAGACCAGCGCATAATGGCCATCCTGGCAAACAAAAATGTTCAACAGGCTCTCTGGGGTTTCCATTGTCAGATCAAAGTACGAAACCCCCAGGTCATTCAGCCCATCTCCCGAAAAATCGGCCACTGCAACTTGGGATTGATTATGCCCCCCTGTTTCATTCAAAACCGCGGTTAAATCATCTGGTATTCCTCCATCGTTGAGATAAGCGAGAATAGCCTGAGAATAATCATCCAGGGAACCGGCCTCAAACGTTATCCCTTCTTGAAATGGCAGGCAATCCGGCCTGCCAACGAACATGCCAGCATCGCCCCCATCAGGGCAGCCAGAACAAAAAACAACGGTTTCATCGAAAACTCCTTGGTTAATGTTGGATGCCCTCAGACGCACCAACTCCCAATGAAGTTCCGAATCCGCATTATACTAAAGGGGATGAATGCCCCATTCACGGACACCGCGTCTTACATCCCCGGACACACCCCCAACCTTATCCCCCCGCTCGGTCGCTTTTTGCCCCCAACCCCCGCCGGGATAGGCCGAACCTGGCTGAAAGCGCGGTACCCGGAAGGAACTTCTGACGAACCCGGCCAGTGGATTCTCGACCCCTTCGGCGCGTCCCCGGCTCTTGCCATTGAACTGGCCCGCGCGGGATACCGTGTCCTCGTCACCGCCAATAACCCCATCGTGCGTTTTCTCCTGGAGATGCAGGCCACCCCTCCCAACCGGGATGAACTCCTCGCCGTCCTCGAAACCCTTGCCTCCGCTCGCAAAGGCGATCCCCAAACGGGTGAACGCCTCGAACCCCATCTCCTCAATCTATATGCCACTTCCTGTGCCCAATGCGGCGCGGACATCTTTCCCGACGCCTTCCTGTGGGAAAAAGACGCGGAATCCCCATTTGCCTGCATCTACACCTGTCCACGTTGTGATTCTTCCGGCGAATTCCCCACCACCGGAGCCGACGCTGCCCACGCCGCGCGGTATTCCCAATCCGGCTTGCACCGTGCCCGCGCGCTCGAACGCGTCCTCCCCCTCAACGACCCCGACCGCGAACACGTCGAAGAGGCCTTGCGTGTTTACCCGCCCCGCGCGGTCTACGCCCTCTTCACCCTGATCAACAAACTGGATGGCCTGCCCATCACCCCCCACCAACGCAACTTGCTCGCCGCCCTCCTTCTTACTACCTTTGACCAGACCAACACCCTCTGGCCGCACCCTACCGCCCGCGCTCGCCCCAAACAACTCACCGTTCCCCCCAAATTTATCGAACGCAACGTCTGGCGTGCCCTCGAAGCCGCCGTAGACGCCTGGGATTGGCCGGATGCGCGGACGGGTGCATCCGCCCGTGCCACGTCATTGGTTCACTGGCCGCAACTGCCGCTGGAACGGGGGGGGATTGCATTGTTTGAAGGCCGTTTGAAAGACCTCGCGGACTCTCTCCCTCCCGACATCGCCGCCGTTGTCACTGCCATTCCGCGCCCGAACCAGGCGTTTTGGACGCTTTCCGCGCTTTGGGCGGGGTGGCTGTGGGGGCAGGAAGCGATGGGGCCGTTTCGGAGTGTCTTGCGCCGCCGCCGGTATGATTGGACATGGCACACCGAGGCTTTGCACGCGGTGTTGCGAAGACTCAGTCCCCGCCTTGCACCCGGTACGCCGCTGTTTGCCCTGCTCCCCGAAGCCGAACCCGGTTTACTCACGTCTGCGTTGGTCGCGGCGGATATGGCGCGGTTGGCGTTGGATGGGGTGGCGCTGCGTGATGGGGATGAACTGGCGCAAATTACCTGGAAGACGGGGGGCAGTGCGGAGACAATGAACCTGCCCGATGATCGCCGGGCGGAAATTGTCCGGCAATCCGCATACCAATTTCTGCGGGCGAGAGGGGAGCCTGTGCCTTATTTGAGTTTACAGGCCGCCGCATTGACAGAACTGGCGCGGCAGGATGCGCTCGTTCCCCCGGTGTTGGAGCCTGGGGACGCCTATGCGAGTGTGCGGGATTTGTTGGAAAAGACGTTTACAGCTGAAAGTGGACTGGCGCGGTTGGGGGGGAGTCCACACGCGCTGGATGTGGGGCGGTGGTGGCTGGAAGATACAGATGGGGCGGAGATGCCGTTGAGTGATCAGGTGGAGATGGCGGTGGCGAAGTTTCTGGTGGAAAATCCGGGGCGGACGCTGGTGGAGATTGACGCGGCGATGTGTGGGACGTTTCCGGGGCTATTGACGCCGGAGCACGGGTTGGTTTGTGCATGTTTGGAGTCGTATGGGGAACGCCATCCTTTGGCGCAGCATCCGGTGGATAGCGGGTGGTACCTGCGCGGGCAGGATCGCCCGAACCGGCGGGCGGGGGATGTGGAGGAGATGCGAGGGATTCTGATCGAGTTGGGAGAGCGTTTGGGGTATTCCGTCACATCCTTCGACCGGCGAACCATCGCCGCTCAGGACAGGCTCCGCGCGGACGTAGTTTGGTCAACACACGGGGAGGAGGGGGTCCGGTTCGGGATTCAGGTTTCGGCGGGGATCGGGAAGATGACCGGAGAGCCTTCTTCAACACCTTTCGCTTTTTTGGTCATCCCCGGCGGGCGGGCGAATTTGTTGATGTACAAAATCCGGCATGACCCGCGCCTGGCGGGTGGGGGCTGGCAGTTTCTCAAGTTCCGGCATGTGCGACAGATAGCAGATAGTGCGGAGTTGACGCCGGAGAACTGGCAGGAACGTTTTGCGCTCGACCCGTTGACGTATGAGTCGGCGCAGATGCGGTTGTTGTGAAGTTACTTGTTCCGGCTTTTGGCAGCATCCATCCCTTTTTTTACTAATTTGATGGCCAATCCCCCGCCGGGCACGAGCAAATCCACCGTGTCCACGCCGACATCGAAGAGGAAATCCGGATCGAGAAATTTTCCGACATATTGTTGAAATGTTTTGCCCCCAGCTTCCATTTTCCCGGTCACGGCATCATATTCCAGGATAGCCTCTTTTTCTTTGGAAATCCACCGGTATTGGAACGCGTATACCGGGCGGTAATACAAGTCTACCCGTTCGACTTCGACATGGTCTTCCAGAATGCGGTCAGCCCTGATGCTTTTGATGACCCCAATCAGGGTATCTCGCACGATAGCGGAGGCACTTCCCTGAGGCGGGACGACTATCACCCCTTCGGGTTTGAAATTGTCCATATGCTCGACCGGGATTTCGTTCGCTGGCTGTGTGATGTAGGCGGACAAGACAGGTTGTTCCTCACCTGAATACCCATCGATAAAAACTTCTTTTCGTAGGTTTTCCTCACAATATTCCGTCCCTGCCAGGGTAATTTTGCCACTTGTTACGGGATATTCTTTGCCCTCGATGGAAATGGACTGCACTTCGGAGCCGCTTACCACCAACGGATATTGGCGCTGGCGTTCAAACACATAATTTCCGCTACACACTACATGCCAGAAGGGTTGGTAGCGGTGCTCCCGGTAAACCAGTTCAAAATCTTCGTCTTTAGGTCGTTGCAGGAATGAAGTCAGTTTGACCAGCGAGCCAAAGGCATCCAGTTTATTGCTCCAGGCCCGGCCCTCGGCCTGATCAAAGGTCAACTGTTCAATGAGGACAAGTGCGCGTTCGTCAGCAAGTGTGAATTCCATGGGAGTCTCCTTCCCATTCATTTTACTTCACTTCCCGATCCCATTTCGCTAACAATTCCCGGTTAATTCCCGCACCGCCGCACACAATAAAAACTACAGGAGACTTTCTTCCTTTTAGCGGGGGCAGATTGTCATACCCCGCCGCGAGCGCTGCCCCACACGCGGGTTCGACCAGCACACGGTGATCGTCGGCAAAGCG
>DATDOR010000151.1:0-6120 GCA_035293165.1 Anaerolineales bacterium
CCTCGAATGGAAATGACTGGCAGACCTCCGAAGTTTTATGGGATAACCGTTCTGAGAAACCAGGAGCTCAAACTTCGGAAGTCTTGTGCCCCGATTACGAAATAAGGTTTCTCACTCATGAAAAATGATCGCTGACCCCTCTTTATTTGTCTCTCAAACGCCCGCCACCCCAATCGGCCCGGTAAATGTGGCCTGGACGCCGCAGGGAGTGGTTGCCGTGGAAATTGGCAGTGAACTTAACACTTTTATTGCCCGGTTGGGGGAGCGTTTGAGAACTAACCCGGTGTTTGAGGAAACAGGGAATTTCCCCCGCCAAATCCAGGAATATCTGTCTGGGGAACGCACAACGTTTGACCTGGAAATTGATTGGACGCTTATCACACCCTTTCAGCGGCAAGTACTGGAATTGCAACTCGCCATCCCCTACGGTGAAACCCGTACCTACGGGCAACTTGCTTCTCAACTAGGCAAACCCCGTGCATTCCGCGCCGTTGGGCGTGCCGGAGCAACGAATCCGGTCCCCCTCATTATCCCCTGCCATCGGGTCGTCGGCTCAGACGGCAGTCTGCGGGGTTATGGCGCACCAGGGGGCATCCAAACCAAAGCCTGGCTGTTAGCTTTAGAGAGACAGGTGAAATATGAAAAGCGGCGCACCGGATGATTCGTACGCCGCTTTTCTCCTAAGGTTGTTTTTCTTATGCTTTCTTCAAGACAGGCAGTCCATTCTTACTTTCAGAAACCACATACCCCGCAGGGACTGCATCCAGTGCACCCGCTTTTACTTCTTTGGCAAAATAGTAAAGGGTCTGTTCCCGACCACTTTTGAGGGTGGTTTTGCTAGAGTGCAAGTAATAGGTGACTCCTTTTGAATTGGTATGACTGTATGCCATGATTTTTCTCCTTTTTCTGAATTGAAGTTCGCGAGTCCACTCGCTTGATATGAGTATATCATCACCTCCCCTGATCTGTCCTGGTATTTTCGAGGGAATTTTTACATCTACCTTACCATCAATTGGCGCGCGGCCTGGTTGTGCTTTTCAACAAGCTTCGGCAAATCCACGGTTGTCAACTGCCCTTCTTTGACGATGAACTTCCCGCCAACAAGGGTGTAATCCGCCGTCACAGACTGGCAAAAGACAACCGCAGCGAGCGGATCATGAAGCGCGCCTGCATAATCCAATTTATTCAGGTTGATCGCAAACAAATCGCCGCATTTACCCGGTTCGAGCGAGCCGATGTCATCCCGCCCCAGAACCGCCGCGCCCCCGCGTGTACCCAGTTCAAGTGCTTGCCGTGCGGTCATCAGGGGAGGCTTATCCTCCCCCGAAAGGGAAGCACCTCGCAAGCCTGCATCCAGCCGGGCGAGCAGCATCGCCTGGCGGACCTCGGCGAGCAGGTGGGAACCATCATTACTGGCCGACCCATCCACACCCAACCCGACTTTCACCCCCGACGCGCGCATCTTCATCACCGGTGCAATGCCCGATGCCAGCCGCATGTTTGATGAAGGGCAGTGCGCCACACCACAACCCGTCTGTGTGTACAAGGCGATCTCCGCATCGTTGGTGTGGACGGAATGGGCGAACCAGACGTCCTCCCCAACCCAATCCAATTCTTCCATCAGCGCAACCGGACGCTTGCCGAACATCTCCAGACAAAACGCTTCTTCATCGGCAGTTTCGGCCAGGTGAGTGTGCAGGTGGATACCGTATTGCCGGGCGAGTGCGGCACTTTCCTTCATCAGCCCGGGAGTGACGCTGAACGGTGAGCATGGGGCCAGGACGATGCGGATGAGCGCACCAGGGCTGGGGTCATGATATTTTTCGATCAGGCGAATGCTTTCTCGAAGGATGGTATCTTCCTCTTCCACAACTGAGTCGGGAGGCAGACCGCCTTTGTTTTCCCCAAGGCTCATCGAGCCACGGGAGGCGTGAAGGCGTACTCCGATCTCTTGCGCAGCGTGGATTTCGTCATCCAGGCGTGAACCATTCGGAAACAGGTAGAGATGATCGGATGCAGTGGTACAGCCTGACAGAGCCAGTTCAGCCAATGCGGTTTGCGTGGAAATATAGATGTCGTCCGGGGTCAGCCGCGCCCAGATGGGGTAAAGGGTTTTTAGCCAGTGGAAGAGATTGGCATTTTGGGCAGCGGGTATGGCACGCGTAAGGGTTTGGTAAAAATGATGGTGCGTGTTCACCAATCCTGGCATAACCAGGTGATCCGTCAGGTCGAGGACCTCATCCGCGGTTGTGGGGAGGTTGGCAGTCGGGCCAACCTTTTCGATGAATCCATCGCGAATAAACAGGCTGCCATTGGGAATTTCACGGCGTTGGTTGTCGAAGGTGGCGAGGAGATGAATGTTTTTGAGAAGGAGGGTCGGCATGGTCGGTGTTGGATATACAAGTTTGGGTGAGGCGGAAATTATAATATGGGTTATCAGATAAAAAAAAGGCGACCCGACCGGGTCGCCTTTTTTTTACATTTGTTCTGCCATTTCGGCGGCTTTGAGCGTGTTTTGCATGAGCATGGCAATCGTCATCGGGCCAACACCGCCAGGGACGGGAGTAATCGCTCCGGCTACTTCTTCGGCTTCGTCGAAAGCGACATCGCCGACGAGGCGATGCCCGCTCTTTTTGGTGGCGTCAGGAATCTGATTTGTGCCGACATCAATGACAATTGCGCCAGGTTTGATCCAGTCTCCGCGCACCATTTGTGCACGGCCTACAGCGGCGATGAGAATGTCTGCGGAGCGCACGACATCCGGCAGGTTTTTTGTCCGGGAGTGACAAACCGTGACGGTCGCGTTCCGCTCGATGAGCAGCAGCGCGGCGGGCATACCCACAATGTTCGAGCGGCCCAGTACAACAGCATTCGCGCCTTCAAACTTTGCGCCCGCTTTTTCTAACAGAATCATGCAGCCGTAAGGGGTGCAGGGGGTGAAGGTCGGCGTGCGGCCTTTTTGGGCCAGCCGTCCAATGTTGACTGGGTGGAATCCATCTACATCTTTGTAGATCGAAACGGCGTTCAATACTCGTTCTTCATCCAGGTGTTTGGGTAACGGAAGCTGGACAAGAATGCCATTGACGCACGGGTCGGCATTCAGATCGGCGACGACTTTATCTAGTTCCTCTTGGGAAATGTCTTCGGGTAAGGTATGTCCAAAGGATTCAATTCCCAACTCCTGACACATTTTACGCTTCATACGAACGTAAACCTGGGAGGCAGGATTTTCTCCTACTAAAACAGTCGCCAGCCCTGGGCGGGGTAGCCCCCGGTCCGTTCGGCTGGCGATTGCTTTGGCGATTTCTTCGCGGATTTCCGCGGCGATGGCTTTTCCATCGATGATTTTGGCAGTGTGATTAGTCATGAGGTTACTCCACTGAGACGGTAAACTCCCTGTCTTTGATCTTTAGGGTGTCTTCTTTGTAGCTTCCATTGGTTTCATATCCCAGACGGAAGCCGTATACGTAATGTGCCCCAATCGTCTGCCCGTAGTACGTGACTTGAACCGTGAAAGTCTCATCCGGTTGGATGGTGAGTTGAGAACCTTCTGGCATGTAACCAGAAGTGTCCAAAGCCACTTCCTGGCCGCCCACAATCGCGACGACTCCTTCTACGTCTACATGTAAGACGCGTTGCGGACTTTCTAATTGGATGATCACGCGTTTCAGATTCGCCGGTTCATCGCCCGTAAATTTTAGCTGGTATTCCGAGGTATATGGGTTGCGTAACAAAACAACCGAGTGTTCGTCCCCTCCAACAAAGGAAAACGGGAAAATGGTTTGTTGCCAGATGATGACCGCAGCGACAATAAATATCAATGCGGCAACACCCACACCAACCCAAAGGAAGTTTCGCTGACTGGAACCCGTGCCTTGCACTTGTTTGTGGGGTCTGGATGGGGCTTTGGTGTTCATGGGTCAGAAAACTCCGGACAGAAAGATTGGATTGATTTCATTATCATCGAAAGTGCAAAAAATTACAATGGAGGGGCAGTGGGTGTTCATCAAGAGTTAAACAACGATATTACTCTTTCAAGTTGACAAAGAAACCGGTCTATATTATAATCAATCCAACTTTGTAATCATTACAAATAAGTAACTACTCAGGCTAATGTAGAGGTTTCCCCTATGGACTGAGTAGTTACACAAATAAAACCTATGTTTGCAGAATCTTCCCTCATCGAACATTTAAGGCAGGGGGGTCTCCGGTTGACCCCCCAACGATTGGCGATTTGTCAATTGTTAGTAAACAATACTGAACATCCTTCTGCCCAGAGTATCCACGAACAACTGCGCCAGGATTATCCCTCATTGAGTCTGACCACTGTCTACAACACGTTAGAAGCCCTGGTGCGTTTGGGGGCTATCCATAATCTGGGTAACGATGTGGGTGGTACTGTCCGTTATGATGCTGAAACCACTCCTCACGCCAATCTAATCTGCACCTCCTGCAACCGCATCATAGATTTCCACAGCCCACACGTACAAGCCCTTGCGAACGATGTCACCGGGCGGTCTCCTTACCGGATCACTGGTGCCCGCGTGTTGTACTACGGCTTGTGCGAGCAATGCCAACAAAACCAAGAAAAATCATGACCACATTTTCCTCAAAAACCAACCCTGGCGAATCCACCTTCACCAACGGAAATACGGCCCTCGATTGTTCTCCCGAACCCCCACGAGAATCAAAACACGATGGGGTTCTCAATTTCAAAATTAAATCCAATCACCCATCAATGGGTGACATCGCTCCAAACATGGATGCAGCAGATGAACTTCCCGAAGGCGTTGTCCGCTCCCTGGATGGGAAGTTGGACACCTGCATCATGAACTTGCACAAGCGCGGCGGGCGTGCGTGCGAAACCTGCGCCCTCAACCTGGAAAACCGTATCCTCAGCCTTGATGGGGTTCGCCGGGTCAGTGCAAGTTTTATGAGCGGGATGATGTCCGTCACCTATGACACGCAGGTTACGTCCCGCAAAGAGCTTGAACACCTGGTCAAGCAGCTTGGTGCTCCCGTCACTCCCATCTCTACCCCGGATGAAGCTCCCCAACCTGCGGAAACGCCGGACCGGGGCGTGGGTGCTCGCACCCGCACCGCGCTCGAAGATAATCGCGTCGAAGCTGCCTTTACAATCATCACTTTCATCACCATGCTACTAGGGCTGGCCTTTGACGCCTGGCTCAAATGGCCCACTGCTGCAACGGTATCCTACATCATCGCTTATTTCACGGGGGGCACATTTGGTTTGAAAGCCGGGCTGGAGTCGTTGCGCCAACGCACCATTGATGTGGATTTGCTCATGATCATTGCCGCCATGGGTGCTGCGCTTGTTGGCGCGCCGTTTGAAGGCGTAATGCTGCTATTCCTTTTTTCATTATCCAACGTGCTCCAAAATTTTGCCCTGGACCGGACGCGCAACGCCATCCGCGCGCTGATGAAACTCCGCCCGGAAACCGCCCTGACCCGACGGGCAGGGCGCACCGTTGTTCTGCCAATTTCTGAAGTGGTCGTGGATGACCGCGTCCTCGTTCGTCCCGGCGAACGAATCCCGCTCGATGGCATCATCATCGAAGGCGAAAGCTCGATAGACCAATCTCCCGTCACCGGCGAATCCATGCCCGTCACCAAACGCATCGGTGACGAAGTGCTCGCCGGGACGATTAACCAGGAAGGTGGGTTGGAAGTACGCGTCGCCCGGCTGGCCCGCGATTCAACAATTTCACGCCTGATTCGCATGGTCGAAGAGGCTCAAACCGAAAAAGCCAAAACGCAGCGCTTCATTGACCGGGCCGAGCAGTATTACGCGTTGGGCGTGATCATCATAACGATACTTGCAATCCTGGTTCCTATCATATTCCTTCGTGAAGCCTTTGGTTCTGCCTTCTACCGGGCTATGACGCTCATGGTGGCTGCCTCTCCCTGTGCGCTCGTAATCAGCACCCCTGCAACCGTCCTGTCTGCCATCGGGAATGGCGCGCGTCGCGGGATACTCTTCAAAGGTGGCGTGTATGTCGAGCGCGCGGCGGGCATCAAAGTCATCGCATTTGATAAAACAGGCACGTTGACAATTGGAAAGCCAAAAGTGACGGATGTGGTGGTAGTTAGTGATTGGTT
>DATDOR010000152.1:0-9929 GCA_035293165.1 Anaerolineales bacterium
AGGGAAGACATTGCGATCCATTGGTAGCCAAACAACGGCTTGCGGGAGAACACCGGCAGGAGTTCACTGATCACCCCCAGACCGGGCAGAACGAACACGTAGACCGCCGGGTGTGAGTAGAACCAGAATAAGTGCTGGTAAAGAACTGGGTTGCCGCCTTGCGCTGCATTGAAGAAGTTCATTCCAAACAGGCGTTGGAACATCACCAGTTGGAAGGAAAGGCCGATTAATTGGGTTGCCGTAAATTGGATCAAGGCTGTTGATAGCGCAGCCCAAACGAAGATAGGCATCTTGAACAGGCTCATCCCTTGGGCGCGCATCCGCAGTGTCGTGACGATGACATTGATGCCGCCGGTGATTGAAGACAGACCGACAAAGTAAACGCCCAGGAAAAAGGTCTGGAATCCGATTTTGGCAAGCTGAGAGCTGAGAGGCGGGTAAGCTGTCCAGCCCGCGTCCACGCCGCCCAAAAAGAGCGAAGTCAACACCAGGATTGCACCGGGGACATTGATCCAGTAGGCAAACGCATTCAACCGGGGGAAGGCCATGTCACTTGCACCTATCAACAATGGGACGAGGTAGTTGCTCATCGCGCCGACTCCCAACAAAATACCGGCAATCATCAATATCCCATGCAGGCTGACCATCGAGTTAAAGAAGTCAAGCGCTTCCTCAGGCGACGGGCCAAGAATATATTCGGCAGGCGTGAGTAACTCCGTGCGGAAAATCAACGCAAACAAACCGGCAATCAGGAAAATGATGAGGGAGGTCACACCGTATTGGATGCCGATCACCTTGTGGTCGAGCGAAACGTTGAAGTAGCGCTGCCAGCCCGGTTCTTCATGGGGATGGTCGGGAGTGGAAATGCCCCGCATCCATTTGAGCCAGTCACTTGTCACACCTGTGCCAAGCATGAAGACAATGGCTCCAAATACCCCACCCAACGCCCAGGCTGCTTCAGGCTTCCATATCGGATCCATGCCAAAAATCAAGCGAACCAGGCAAACAACACCCATCCCCAACACGGTGCCGCCCACCTGTCCAATCAGACCACGTACTAAGGCTGTTCTAAAGAATGACATACTCAACCTCCTGCTATTTCAGACTTTCAATAAAGGCAATGATGTCTTGAATTTGTTCATCCGTCAAATTTTGCCCTGCTGTGGCGGGCATCAGATTTTCAAATCCCTCTACAATCTTTACCCCCGGTTCGCGGATGGATTCGATGATATAAGCCTCATCCACCGTCACCGTCGAACCATCGTTGAGGGTTTCCTCCGAACCAAAGACACCCAACCAGGATGGGCCAATGATCTTTGTGCCATCCACGCTATGGCAGGCCAGACAGCCATTATCTTTCGCCAGTTTTTGCCCACACCCCACATTATCGCCTATCTTACATGGATCTTCAGCAATTTTTTGTTGCACCCATTGATCGAAATCGGTACGACTCATCACGACAACATCTGCTTCCATCAAGGCATGTCGCCTGCCGCATAACTCCGCACAACGCACTTTATACCCACCAATCACCGTCGGGGTAATACGCAAATCTCTCACCTCCTCACCAGGGAGCAGGTCTTGTTTCACGCGGAACTCTGGCACCCAGAACGAATGAATCACATCCGTCGCTCGCAGGCGCAACAAGGTCTGATGGTTGGCAGGTATTACAAGTACATCCGAACTTATGCCGTATTCAGGATATTCAAACGACCATGACCACTGCCGTCCAGTCACATTTACCCTCATCGCAGCAGGGTTGACCCGGGTAACATCCGCCAGCGTAGTGCCACCTAGATACGCGAAGTATACTACCACAACCAGCGGCACAATCGTCCAAATGATTTCCAGTCCGGTGTGACCTTCAAAGTGCACGCCATCTCCTGTTTCACCTTTTTTTCGGCGGAAAACAAACACACTGTACAGCATGAAGCCGACGATTAGCGAAAACAAGAACGCAATCACCCAAAAGTGTAAGCCGAATAGCCAGTCGATCGGGATGGCTTGTTGGCTGGCAGCAGGGGGCAGAAGGTATCCATTTCGGAACGCACTCTGCAGCCCAAAGCCGGTGGCAGCCGTCAACAAGGCAACCAATATGGTGACAAAAATTAAATGTCTGATTTGATTCATGCATTTTGCTCCAAAACCGAATTTTCTGTCGTGTGCAAAAAAAAACATGCCAGTCTGCCCGGTTTGTTCCAACCAGCTTTTCTGTCAAAACTGGCAAGAGACGGTCAATTTTCGTCTCAAGGTCCTATTTGGTTCAATTTCTCCAGCTGAATTTAGTACATGGGCCTAATTATACTCACTCAATTTCGATTGTCTAGTGAAATTAATCACGTTTTTGGAATTTTCATCGAGCGATAGGTTGTTTTTGTAAGTCAATTTCTTGTGATGTTGGTTGATGTTTTGGTATAATTCGATGACAAGTTGGAAGTGTTTTTCCACTTGGAGGAGCGAGCAATGGATGTTAATCAGATAGTTAAAATCCTTAGTAACCTGTACAGAATTGTCGAAGCTGGTGAGAAGGGGTTTGCAGTGGCAGCTGCTAACGTTAGCAATCGGGGTCTGAAAGCCCACTTTAAATCCTATGCCCAACAACGCGCCCAATTTAAATCCGAAATTCTTGCAGAAATACGGCGTCACGGGGGTGATTTTAAACCCAGGGCTAGCATACGTGGCATTATTCATCGAGGGCGTATTGACATCGTAGCAACATTGACGATTGGCGCTGAAAGTAAAGAAAAGGTGGTCTTGAATGAAGCAGTACTTGGGGAAAGGGTCGCAATGAGGACCTACGAGAAAACCCTGGAATCAGAATTGCCCTCTGAAACCCAAGCGATCGTTGCACAGCAAATTGAAAAGGTTCGCGAGGTGAGTGAGCGTGTGAATCTTTTGCGAGGAAAGGAGGGGAAGCGGCTGGTCGTTCGGCTTCTTGATTCAGAAAAGGATGCGGACCGGGCCGTTCAGGCACTGAAGAATGCAGGTTTTCTTGAAGAGGTAATCGAAAGGATTACTTTAAGTGAGGCGATCGAGCTGTACGAGGGCAAGGGAATTACTGTTCTTGAGACAGTCATCTCCGGGGCTTTTGGAGGCTCTTTATGGGGGAGTCTAATTGGCGCATTGGCTGGTATCAGTGTTGCACAGGTACCCGGTTTAGAGCCGTTTGGGGCAACAACGATTCAGGGCGCCTGGGCATTCGTTGCGCTTTCAGGTATTCTACTAGGCGGTTTTTTTGGAGCGGTTTTAGGTCTCTTTATTGGTGCAGGGGTTTCAGAGGAAGATATTTACCTCTATGATCAAAGTATCAAGGACGGGCAAATCGTCGTCAGGGCAGTTGTAGATGAGGGACGAGCCAAAGAAGCGGGGCAGATTATGGCCCAAATCAATCTTGAATCCAGGGCACAGGCAAGAGAGGCGCCCGCCTGAGCTTAATCCCAGCAGCAGCGAAGACCAACAGCCCCATTTCGGAAACGCGGCGAAAAGTACACCCGGTAAGCGCATCGGGTGTCTTTTATTCCTTTGTAATCCCAAGAACCTCCCTTTAATACACGCCATTCTTCTCCGGCCTCATAAAGCTGGCTCGTCCACTCCCAAACGTTTCCAGCCATATCCATCACCCCATATGGAGAGGCCCCGCCTGGATGCGCGTCCACCGAGCGGGTTCCGTCCGTCTTTGATTCGCTAGTATTACAATAGTCCGGGACAAAATCGTTTCCCCACGGGTAGGTGCGTCCATCAGTGCCGCGCGCGGCTTTCTCCCATTCAGCTTCCGTTGGCAGCCGCCCATCTACCCATTCGACATAGGCATACGCATCCTCCCAACTCACGAACACGACCGGGTGCCGCGCCAGTTCTGGGGGATAGGTTCCGTCTCGCAGCCAATAATCCGGACGGCGATAGCCGGTTGCCTTCACGAATTGAGAATAATCCTCATTAGTCACCGGGTATCTGGCAATGCGAAATTTGGGGACGAACACTGTTTGCAAATTCTCCCCCAAGAGAAAAGAACCTCCGGGGATGAGGATTGTCTCTCGTTCCTTCAATTTCCTCCATCCGGAAAGGTCTCAATCGGATAAAACTCGTAATGTATGTAGAAATCCTTTACCATTGGGGGGACATCTGGCGCCACCCAAAATGCCGATGCCATTTCCATCTCCTCTCCGGGTTGCAGGGTTTGCTGGATCAGGCAAAAACATTGCATGATATTCATTGAATTGAGGTATTCATGAGGCTGGTCAGTGTGCCGGGCCTTGGCCGTCACCGGTTGGCCGGATAGATTCTTCGCCCGGTAAACAGCACGCACAATTTCCCCTGGCTTGGCCAGCACAATCTCCTGGAGCGGCTCAAATTCCCAGGGCAGGCCGTTCATGGCCTCGCCGCTGAAATGAACCCGGATAGCTTCCGCCCAGTTTTCAAGGATCCGCCACCCCCAATTCTCTTTCACCAGCTCAAAGGTCTGCTCTCCTTCAAGAGTGGGGATTTCACCCCCGTCAAGCATGATCCCCAGACTCTCCAGGAGGGCATTGCGCTCTGTTTCTGTAAATTCAGTTGTGTCGGCGAAAAGAATCTCGCTTACCGCGCCGGCGTTTCCATCGGGAACGATGAAATGTACGATAACAGTTGCCCGGTCCCCTTGCCGATCAACCTGAAGCTCCCCGAATTCGATATACGAGGTCAGTTTTCGGCTTGCCTCAAGGGCAAAACCTGTGAAGGAACTGTTTTCTCGAAGGTAATCTTCAAGTGTTTTGTATTGTTTGTCCGTGGCAGAGATGAGTTCATAGACCATGCGATAATCTCTGGCGTAGACCCTGGTGATATATTCTTGCACAACCATCTCTGGAGCGGTAAAGCGGGCCGATCGAGCGGCAAGAAAAATTGTCGCCCCTGCCAGTAATCCTGCGATTACAAAAACCAGTACCCATACGCGGCCTGATTGCAGCACCGAACGGAGCCCATTCATCTTCTCTTGATTATTCATTCCATCATCACCCATTGTTCATTGCCTCATCGCGCATTATTCATCAAAATCGTTCCGATTCTGGTTCATACCTCAGGTAAAACACAATGACGCTTGCCATCACGAACATCCAACCTTGAACCCACATGATCATACCACCAAAGCTCTGATCCTCCAGGACAGAGAGATTCCATAGTCGCGGAACCTGCATGTAATACGGGTAAAAGACAACATCCGTAGCCCACAGAATGGACCCCAGGACATAACTGGGGGGTGCAGCGACTAAAAGGTAAATCCACTTTGCTGGGGGCCATTCCCATAGTGGGTACCAGCCATGCGTTGGGTCAACCACGCGCCAATAAAAAAACAAGCCGGAATAAAAAAACAAAGCGTGCTGCAAATTGTGAACGAAGGAGTTGTAGAGCGCAGCCTGGTAAAAACTCGGGATATGCCATAACAAGAGATTAGCGTTGAACAAAGTATATGCGTTCAAGGGGTGAGTTAGCCGGGCCAGGATGCCTCTCAGCCCGGTCTCCTGTATCAGCCATCGAAGAATTGGGGAGGGCAGACCAAACAGGATCAATAATGGTGCAACGAACATCAACAAAATGTGCTGAACCATGTGCATCAGGAAGAGTTGCTCGGCCAGGGAATCAATGGGAGATGACAGGGCGAGGTAGAGTACGGCGATTGCGGCCGCAAAGGACAGGGGGTGGCTTTTACGGATCAAACCTCGCCGGGATACTCGCACCAGCCAGCCGTGATTTTGGAAATAATAGAATGCGTAGGCATAGCCCCCTACTGCCAGTGCCAGGCCTAGGAGGATCATTCAGTTTGCCCGGCCCGCCACATCTGGAGCAGGCCACGGTATTTCCGCCGGAATTCGGCAGGGTCCTGGGCAATGGTTTCGGTGGAGAATCGGGGGAGGAGTTCGGCCAGGAGGACCTCCATCTTTTCTAGCGTGATCCAGCCGTGGCGCAGGAAGGCAAGGACGGTGTGGTAATCGGGTTCGTCGCCGCGGGTGATGAGACGAATGGCAATGCTGTAGGGATCGAAGTGGTAGATTGCCAAGGGGCCGCCCCATCCATCTCCGCCAGAGCGGGCGCGCTCCTCATACCCCGCGGGGAGCGGAATGACATTTGCAGGAGACTCCTCGAATACGTCCATTTCCATTTCCTCTTGCAAGTTGTTGGTGATTTGGTTGAACCTTACCCGCTCATCTTCGCTGATCTCAGCGAAAAATTCCAGGCGTCTCATCCGGTCGGTCCAACCCTCGAAAACTTGCGTCGTCTCGCCGACCAAATACACACGGCCGGGGTGGGCAAATCCTTCCTCCAGACGGTGCAGAAAGTTCATTAAGGTAGCACGATCCACGTAAAGGCGGGGCATGTGTCAATCCCTAACGGTGTCCGCCCCGGCCAGGGCAGGTACTCCCCCATCTTCTACAGGCAGGATGGCATCCACCGGGCAGACTGCCAGGCAATCCTCAAAATCACAACAGGTGTCATTGATGATGTAGATAGGGTCGCCCACTTCAATCGCGTCAATCGGACATTCGGGCACACAAAGCCCACAGGCGGTACACGTTTCGATGATTTTGTAGGGCATGAACGTTTCAGGCTAAAGTCTGGGAATTCCCAAAAAAAAGGTGTGCGTGGGGGTGTACACCTCACGCACACCTTTTTTTGGGCTAATTTCTACTCTGGGCCGAGTAGTTACTAACTATTTATACCTCCGCCTCGGCGTCTTCTCCTTCCAATCGTAGACCCAAAACGTGTAAGCAAATGGAAACATCGTCTGGACAATGTGGAAAGGTTCATATTCGAACAACCGGCGCATGGCCCAGGCGAAACGATAGCGCGGGTGTTCTGTCGTGATGACCTCAACAATGCAATCTACTTGAAAGCTGACAAAGACGGGCGAGTTGCCGGTCCATAGGACAGAGGCAAATGGGTTGCTTGTCAAATTCCGGTAGGTTGTTCCTTCGAAGATTTCCAGAAGGGCAAGCCGTCGCCAGTCGATGTGCTCGGGCTGGGCGTAGAATTTCCGCACGGCTGCAAGGCGTAATTCCCTTGTATCGTCCACCGCATGAGGCGGCAATTTCTGAATTTGTTCAACGGCCGATTCGACGATATTGAGATAGTGATGGATATATTCATCCTTAGGGGCAAAACCTACTCCTTTATTTGCCAGATTTGGAAACTGGCTGTCGCCATCCCAGGTTCCCACGACGGGTAAATGCCCGGCGTTGAAGGCAATGTACTCATCTCGTTCGATCTTTTCGTAAACACCCCGCTTGTAATCGAGTTGCCAGCGGATAAAATTTTCCGGCAACTCCTTGATAACAAAATCTTGCACCTTTCCGTTTTGCCTCAGTTGGGCGACCCCATCCACCATTTGAACTTGCTCCGTTAGTGTCTTTCCATCAGTTGATGTCATCATGACTCCTTTCATTCTTCATTGTCTCATTGTTCATTACTTCATTGTCTAATTGCCTCATCGTCCACTTCGGTCGTTCCATCCCTGCCATTCCATCTTTCATCACCTCTGGCGTGATGAGATGTATGGCGTTGCGTTGTGCGTATGCCTCCAGGCCCCTCTTAACTTTCTCCCGGATAAAGGTAAGCGGGATGCGCTCCAGACGGCTTTGGGCTTCTACGCTCCAGAGTACCTCCCCAATTTGAAGGGGCTGGCCGCTTGGCTGGTATGTGCAAGCCGGGTCTTCATGCAAATAATCTCCGAAGGCAGCGTACGCGCGACAGCGGCAACCGCCGCACAACTCGTTGAACTCACAGGCGCCGCAGCGCCCCTTGAGGTTCTTGACATCCCTTAGTTGCAACAGGGCAGGTGAGGTTTCCCATATTTCCGTGAAACTCCTTTCGCGCACATTGCCCCCCACAACGGTCATGTAAGGGCAGGGCGTGACGTCTCCCTCGGGCGTGATCCGGCAGTATTCGGTGCCTGCCATGCAGCCGCCACTCTCCAGCCCTCCCAGTCCTTTTTCGTAGGAAATGCGCTTGAAATGGGGGGCGCACTTGGAGCGTACCAGCATGGGTTTGTATTGGTCTTGCACGTCTACAAGGTGCGAGAGCATTTCCTCTGTTCGTGCCGCCGACAGGTCGTTCATCTCCTGGCCGCGGCCAGTTTGGACGAGAAAGTACAGGTTGAAAGACCAGGCCCCTTTGTCCCGTGCGAATTCGATCATTCGAGGAATCTCGTCGTAATTCATACCCATGATCGTGGTCTGCACCAGGACTTCCAGGCCGTGCGCACGGCAGATGTCCAGCGCCCGGACAGAATACTCCCAGGCATCCGGCCCGCCACGGAAACTGTTGTGCTTTGCGGGGTCCAGTGAATCGATGCTGATCCCTACACCCTTCACGCCACATTCCAACATCTTCTCGGCAACCCTATCGGTGATCAGCACGCCATTGGTGCCCATCACTACCCAAATTCCATGATCTGAAGCATACCGGGCAATTTCGTAAATATCCTTACGAAGAAGCGGCTCCCCTCCGGTCAGGATCAGCATCTCCGTGCCCAGGGCTTTCATCTCGTCAATCAGCCCCAGGCATTCCTGCGTGGTCAGTTCATCCGCAGCCTTACGGCCGGCTTCCATGTAGCAGTGCGGGCAATGCAGGTTGCATTTTTTCGTGAGATTCCAGGAGATGAGAGAGGGTTTGAAGCCGTTTTGCATCATATACCTTTTATGGAGTTCAAGGGACTGAGGGAACTCCTTCCATTCTTTATTTACCGAGTGGTTCCTTTCTCGAAATGCGCCATTTCGTAAGTCCAAACCATGTTGAGCGGCTTAGCATAAAGACAATGATAGCCATCAATGCGGCGTTGACGAAGGCGACCGGTTGGGGCTGGGTTTGGGTCACGCCGAATGGAAGCAGTTCCATGTGCAAACCTCGCCCGTCATTGAAATACGTGAGCGTACGCCAGGTATTGGAAAATATGAGCACCGCGGAAACCAGCCACCAGCCCCGGTAAATTAGCACGGCTGCAATGAGGAGGAAGACAGCTCCAATGCTCAATTCTGCGACCGCATTCTCTCGTCCTTCCGGGACAAGCCCAGCGGCAAAAGTGATTCCAATTACTAGTACTCCCAAACCGCCATAAATCACTGCGGCAAACTGATGAGGGCTACGGATCAATTGTCGCATCTTTCATTGTTCATTGTTCATTGTTCATTGGTCTTGTTCTTATTCATTGGTCATTCCCCATTACATCTCCGTCATCCCCAATGCCTCCCGTGCTTCTGTCATGATGGCAGAGGTAATCTCTGTATAGCCCTTTTGACGGGCGTAGTCGGTATAAAGTCGCCGGATCATGCCTTGCACAAATGTCGGAGCGGCAGAAAGACGTTTGAGCGCAGCCTCGCTCCACCCTGGTTCCGGCCCGGTTGCAACTGTGCTTCCCCCACCAGTCAGCGCGCCTCGGAGCATTGCCATTGGTTCCGGGCTGGTGTGGAGCGTCTCATGACCGATCGTGACGCCCAGGCTGCGGACCACTTGGGTCTCTCCGGGGTTTGTAATCATCGAGATCGAGCGGCCACAATTCGGGCAGTTGTACCGGATTGCCATCGAACCACCACTCTCTGAGGCCGTATTGTCCAAGAATTCCATGATTTGTTGGCAGTCGTTGCAGAGAAATTTCATATCCTTCACCTACCTGTTTCTAACACTGCTTCAATTCTTCGAGCCAGGGCCAAAATCGCCCGGCCCGCCGTCGTCTCGCTATGCTTTAACACGAAGGGACGCCCGGCATCAGTGGTATGCGCCAGGCGGGGGTCAAAGGGCACCTTTCCCAGGTGAGGGATACCCACCTGGGCGGCGAACCCCTCCCCCCCGGGGTCCAGGAACAATGCCTGGGCGGCTTCCCCGTCCTCGTGGGCCAGTCCGGCCATATTTTCGACCAGACCTAACAGGCACGCTCCCGCTTGTCTGGCGGAGTGAATCGCCCG
>DATDOR010000153.1:0-2844 GCA_035293165.1 Anaerolineales bacterium
GGGGACGCCAAAAGGCATCTCGCACATTTATCCAGGAGACGTCATGCGGCTGGAAATTGACAGTTTGGGCGCATTGGAAAACCAGGTGATTGCAGAGAAGAATTCAAAATGATCCAACACTTTATCAACAACCAATTCGTCCCCCCCTTCGAGGGCGAAACCTTCGAGACCCTCAACCCCGCCACAAATGAGCCAATTACCGAGGTTGCAGCCGGGAGCGCGGCAGACGTGGACGCAGCGGTAAAAGCTGCGCGGAAAGCGTTCGACGAAGGCCCGTGGCCGCGCATGAAGGCGGCAGATCGGGCCAAAGCCCTCCGGCGGATTGGGGAACTGATCGAGAAACACGCCGACGAAGTGGCCGATATCGAGATCATGGACTCCGGCGTCCCTGCAAGTCAGATCAAAAAAGGTGTGATCGCCCGTTCAGCACAGAATTTCTACTTCTTTGCCGACATGGCAACCAAGATCACGGGCGAATCCTTTCCGAAAGACGGCGAATTCATGAACTACACAGTCCGCCGTCCGGTTGGGGTTGCCGGGTTGATCACTCCCTGGAACGTCCCTTTCATGCTCGAGACCTGGAAAGTCGCCCCCTGTCTGGCCGGAGGAAACACCTGTATCCTCAAACCCGCCGAATGGGCGCCGCTCTCTGCCCACAAACTGGCTGAAATCATCCAGGAAGCGGGCCTCCCCCCAGGGGTGTTCAACGTGGTACATGGGATTGGGGAACAGGCCGGAGCCGCGCTGGTCGCCCACCTCCAAGTTCAACTGATCTCCTTCACCGGGGAAACCACCACCGGGAAAGAAATCCTGCGAAACGGTGCAAACACGCTCAAACGATTTTCGATGGAATTGGGAGGAAAATCCCCCACGATCATTTTTGAAGACGCCGATCTGGAACGCGCCCTGGATGGGGCGATCTGGCAGGTGTACTCTCTGAACGGGGAGCGCTGTACCGCCGGGTCGCGGTTGCTTCTGCAAGCATCCATCGCGGACGAATTCCTCGCCCGTCTGGAGGAGCGGGTCCGTAAAATTCGCGTAGGCGATCCCACGGATATGCAGACGGAGGTCGGCCCGCTCATCCACCCCGATCACTGGCAGCGCGTTCGGGATTACATGGATGTTGCCAAAAACGAAGGTGCTGACATCCTCGTTGGGGGTGACCGCCCTCCCCAGTTCCCACATGGGAACTATTTCCAACCGACGCTCATTACCAACGTCCGCAACGAGATGCGCGTCGCTCAGGAGGAGGTCTTTGGGCCGGTATTGGTCGTCATACCATTCAAGGATGAAACCGAGGCCCTGAAAATCGCCAACGACATCCGGTACGGGCTGGCCGCTTACGTGTGGACCAGCGATCTGGGGCGCGGTCACCGTGTCGCCGAGGCCATCGAGTCTGGTTTGGTCTGGATCAACTCACAAAATGTGCGGGACCTGCGAACGCCGTTTGGCGGCGCGAAGGATTCGGGAATCGGCCGGGAGGGTGGGCATTACAGTTTTGATTTTTACACCGAAGTGACCACCATCCACGTTGCGCTCGGCCAACACCGCATCCCGCGCCTGGGAACCCAATGAAAGGATGTAACTGTTCAGGTGAAGGGAGAAATTTTCCGAAAAAGGTGTGCGTGGGGGTGTACATCCCCACGCACACTTTTTTTCGGACTAATTCCCTACCCGGCTGAGTAGTTACGAAAGGAGAACGATATGCCTGCTCGAAAAGGTGAACAGGTCCTAAAGAAACTTGGCGAAAACTCCCCGGAAATCTGGCACCAAGGGGAACGCGTGCAAGATGTCACCACGCATCCGGCTTTTAAAAACGGGCTGCACAGCCTTGCCAGACTATATGATGTGCAGTGGGAGCAGCCCGATGTGATGTTGTTTGATTCACCTACAACCGGGGAGAAAGTGGGACGCTCTTTTATGATCCCCCGTACCCAGGAGGAATTGTCCAGTATTAGCCGAATGATGAAGGTTTGGGCTAACTTTCATCATGGTATGATGGGGCGTGCGCCGGACTACCTTAACCGCGCGCTGACGGCTTACGCGGGTGGTGCAGATTTCCTGTCCATTCAGGATCCGCGTTTCACCCAACACGTGCGCGACTACCACGAATATTTGCGCGAAAGTGATCTCTGCATGACCCACACCCTGATCACGCCGCAGGCCAACCGGGCCAAAGGCACTGCCGATCAGGCCGACCCATATCTGGCCGCCCGCGTCAAAGAAGAAACCGATGCCGGTCTGGTCATTCGAGGGGCACGGATGCTGGCAACGCTGCCAACGGCGGATGAGATCATGGTCTTTCCCTCCACGCTGTTGAGAAACCGCCCGGAAGATTCTCCCTATGCCTTCGGTTTATCCATTGCGACCCATACCCCCGGCCTGAAGTTCGTTTGCCGGGAGACGATGGATTATGGGCGTTCCCAGTATGACCACCCGCTGGGTTCGCGGTTTGAAGAAATGGACGCAGTCGTCATTTTTGATGACGTGTTCGTCCCCTGGGAGCGGGTATTTCTCTACCGGGATGTAGAGATTTGCAACCAGGCCTACACGGCCACTGGTGCAATTGTGAACATGGCGCATCAAGTGGTAGTGAAAAATATTGCCAAAACCGAGTTTTTGTTGGGCCTGGCATCATTGATGACCAACACCATTGGCATCGAAGTTTTCCAACATGTACAGGAGAAACTCGCCACGATTTGGATCAACCTGGAAACGATGAAAGCTTTCCTTCGAGCGGCTGAAGTAGATGCTGCGCTTGACGAGTATGGGGTGATGCGCCCGGCCTGGAATCCATTAGATGCGGCCCGCAACCTGTACCCGCACCTCTACCCGCGCATGGTG
>DATDOR010000154.1:0-2825 GCA_035293165.1 Anaerolineales bacterium
GCCCACGCACAGGAATTGCTCAACACCGATTCCAGCGCCGTCTTCCTGCCCCAACCCGACCGCCCCGATATCTACACCGCTATCGCCGCTGTCGGGGATATTGCGGCAGAAATCAAAGCCACCGAGATCATTTACGGCGACGGCATTATCGGCGACATCGCCCGCAAGGGCGCGGCAGAAGTGGTCAACCATTCGGAGAAGGATCCGCGTGCGATCACGATCACGGGGACTGAGGACGAGGAACACGAACACCTGATGGTCGCCCCCCTCCTGGCTCCCGAAGGGGTGCGCGGCCTGATGACCGTCTGGCGCACCGGGCGGGGCCGCGAGTTCGATCAGGATGACCTGAATTTCCTCAACGGCCTGTCTCAGCAAGCGGTCATCGCCATCGAAAACGCCCGTCTGTTCGACGAAGCCCAGCGACTGCTTAAAGAGACCGAACAACGAGCTGCGGAATTGCAAATCATTAACAGCGTTCAACGGGGATTGGTTGAACAGATGGACATGCAAGGTATCTACCAACTGGTGGGCAATAGGATTTTGGACATCCTCCCCGGTACACGAGGCGTTTTGATCTTCAGCCTCGATCCTGAACAAAAAATATTTCGCGGCCATTATGGCGCGCAAAGAGGCAAGAATTTGGGTGAATGGTTTGAATTAGTAGATCACTATGCAGGAAAACCTTATGAAGCTTTCCATGACCGGATGGCATATTCCAAAGAAGTTCTCATCATCAATGAGAATATTCAATCCTTTAATGAAGAGAATGGTTTGGTTCAGATCCCAGGAGTCACCGATACGATTTTATCCATGATATATGCCCCCCTGATTGTTGGAGAGCGCGTCATTGGACATATCAACCTAAACGCCGATCGCAAACATGCTTACGGAGAAGCAGAAGTGCGGCTCATCACCACCCTTACCAACAGCATGTCCGTTGCTCTGGAAAACGCTCGCCTCTTCGCAGAGACCCAGCGCCTGCTCAAAGCGACCGAAGAACGTAACGCTGAACTCGCGGTAGTGAACAGCGTCCAACAAGGATTAGTTGCAGAATTGGACTTGCAAGCCATTTATGATCTCGTTGGCGCCAAAGTGCAAGAAATTTTCGAGGCCCAGACGGTTTCTATCATTCATTTTGACCAAACCAATCGCCTTCTGCATTACAAATATGCTAACCAAAATGGAATCCTTTATCATCCAGGCCCACAACCTTTCCACTTACAAACTGATCGATTGATCGCGGAAAAGCAACCCATCACATTAACAAAAAACGAAATGGAAGAAATAGCCCAGAGAATGCGTGAGACTGGACTGCGTGAGACAGAAACAATGGTATCCGCTGTAATTGTTCCTCTGATGAGCAGTGATCAAGTGATTGGTTCAATCAGCTTGCAGCATGCAGGCCGGGAAAATGCCTATAGCGATTCAGATGTTCATATGCTCACGACGCTTGCCAACAGCATGAGCCTTGCCCTCGAAAACGCTCGCCTCTTCAATGAGGCCCAGGCCGCCCGCAAAGCCGCCGAAGAAGCCACCCAGGCCAAGAGCGCCTTTCTCGCCACGATGTCCCACGAAATCCGCACGCCAATGAACGCCATTATCGGCATGTCCGGCCTGCTTCTCGACACCCCGCTCAATCGTGAACAGCGCGAGTTCTCCGAAGTCATCCGCAACAGCGGCGACGCCTTGCTCACCATCATCAACGACATTCTCGACTTCTCCAAGATCGAAGCCGGGCGCATGGATTTGGAAGAGCAGCCCTTCGACCTGCGCGACTTGCTCGAAACCTCCCTGGACTTGATCAAAATGCCCGCCTCCGAAAAAGGGCTGGAACTGGCTTACCTGATGGAAGAGGATGTTCCCCCTGCCATCCTTGGCGACGCCACCCGCTTGCGCCAGATTCTGATCAACCTGCTGAATAACGCGGTCAAGTTTACGGAGAAAGGGGAGATTGTGTTGACAGTGAGTAGGGGTGTAGGGGAGCAGGGGAATAAGGGAGACGCATCCCCGCCCCCCCACTCCCCCACCCCCCTCCATTTTTCCGTCCGCGACACCGGCATCGGCATCCCCGCCGACCGACTCAACCGGCTGTTCCAGGCTTTCAGCCAGGTGGACACGTCCACGTCTCGCAAATACGGCGGCACCGGGCTGGGGCTGGCGATTAGCAAACGGCTGGCCGAGATGATGGGCGGGACGATGTGGGTGGAAAGTGTCGCAGGCGAGGGGACGACCTTTCACTTCACCATCCGTGTGCACCCTACGCCTGCGCTGGAGAGTCGCGAACACCTGCAAGGGGAACAACCCCAACTCGCCGGGAAGCGGCTCCTCATCGTGGATGACAACCCCACCAACCGCCGTATCCTGACCCTGCAAACCAAAACCTGGGGCATTCTTGCCCGTGACACCGCCTCCCCACGGGAAGCGCTGAAATGGCTCGCAAGGGGCGACCCCTTCGACCTGGCCATCCTCGACATGCACATGCCGGAGATGGACGGGATAGAGCTGGCTACGGAGATCCGTAAACTACGGGATGAAAAGACCCTGCCCCTGGTGTTGTTCTCCTCCATTGCCGGACGTGAAAGCAACATGCAAGCCTCCCCCTTTGTCGCCCACATCCAAAAACCGCTTAAGCAATCGGGCTTGTTCGATACGCTGATCACGGTCTTTGCCGGGCAAAAAGTGAAGGACACCGCTCCGCTCAAACTCACCCTCGACCCGGATATGGCCCGCGCCCACCCCCTGCGGATTCTGCTGACGGAAGACAACGCGGTCAACCAGAAAGTCGCCACCCGCATCCTGGACCGGATGGGCTACCGGGCGGATGT
>DATDOR010000155.1:0-2424 GCA_035293165.1 Anaerolineales bacterium
CCGAATTCATGGCCGAGCGTTCCCCAAAGACCTACCTTCCCCAGATGACCTGCCCCCTGCTCGTCATCCAGGGCAAAAACGACCCCCGCGTGGTCGAGGAAGAATCTCGCCTGCTCGTCGAAGAGTTACGCGGTATGGGCAAGGATGTGGATTACCTGATGTTTGAGGACGAAGGCCACGACGTGCTCAAGTTCGAGAACCGGGTGCGGTGTTACAACGCGATTGTGGATTTGTTTAGAGAACATTTGAAACCGTAAAAAAAATTTGGAAATTATATACTTGACAACACATAATTGAGCAGTATCCGTACAGGTGGGGGGTATAGCTATAAAATTGTTTTGGTCAACAGTAGTATGAACACCCGAAAAAAAGGTGTGTTTGGGGGTGTACACCCCCAAACACACCTTTTTTTCGGGAATCTCGTTGTTCACACTTTCGTTGACGAATACAGTATAGCTATAAAATTGCTATATTTTTTGGGGGGATACGATCTACGAGGCAGTAGATTTACATCGGCTTGTGCTAGAGTTCTATGCTCTGCGTTATCGCAAATACGGAAGTTATTTAGATCGCCCCAATATTGTTTGAGTATGTTCCTGGCTTGTGTATCCGAAACGCCTCTAATACTGTAATGACACCATATGTCCCCCGTTCCGCTATCCTCGTGGTCTAACGAGTGAGGAGGTAGTATTCCTGAGGAGAACTGCCAGAAGATAGGAGGTTCCCCGCCCGCTGTCTTTGTGTAGTATTTCTTAATGTGTTCGCAGATGGTGTTCCCAATCGAGTTGACACATTCCTCGTCAATGACCGAAATTCTGGGGTTGTCGCCAGTGTTTTTGAAGGCCAATCTATTGACTCTGTTGAGGTCGTGATCGAGGTGGTGCTGCCTACTAATGACTCGGACCGCAAGCATAGTTCCTCCGCTGCATCATCAATTATTGAAACGACTTGTTGATAAGAACGGCCTTCCTGATAAGCTAGTTCATCGGTACCCCCCACTCACACCCCAAAATCTGGCATTAACCACGGCAAATCCCAAAGAACCACTTTAAGTGCAAAATTCGGCGCATGCCGCACAGTGAATCCGGGGGATGGCGCACAGTGGGGAAGAAAATTGCGTTGGCTAATCTAATCAGTTATGGCATCCTTGTCTCTAAAACAAGGAGAATAGGATGTCCCAGGAGCGATTATCCATGCGCAAGATTCGTGAAATGCTACGGTTGAAAGGGGAGGCCGGGTTGTCGAACCGGGCGATTGCCCGGGCGTGTCATCTGTCCAACAGCACGGTGGGGGAATATCTGCGGCGGGCGGTGCAGGCCGGGCTGCCCAAACCGGATATTTCTATCCTGGATGAAAAATTCCTGGAAGAATTTACATGGGAGCGCGGCGAAAACCTGCGCATCCGGCTTTTGAACAAACTCTTACAGGATGAAATCCAACTCAGGCAGCGAAAGAACCTGATCAAATACCAATCCTTCAAAAACAAGCTGGATAAGGCTCTGGAACGGTATCATCAGAACGCGTTAACGGCAGCGGAGATTGTGCAAATCATGGTGGACATCCGGCGATGACCGAAGAGGACGCGCGCAAGCAAACGTTAGGGCTGAGTGAGGAGGAACTGGCGTTTCATGATGCCATTGTGTGGTTACGGGATTCCCTTTATGAAGAGCCTTTCCTGGCCATCTGGTGAAAGACATCGTGAAATCGGTCAAGGGGAATCTAAAAGTAGACTGGACAAAAGCCCACCGCGAAGACGTGCAAGCGGGAGTCCGCGCGGCGGTGCGGCGGGTGCTCACCCGGCGCAAGGTGGAGCGGAGCCAGTTTGAGCGAATTTTGGGGGATGTGATGGTTCAGGCGGTGGCGCTGCACGAGCGGATTTTAGCATAGTCTGAGGCCGTCTGCGTCGCGCGGGCGGCTGATGCTTGGACGTTAGCCCAACTCCCCCAAAGACTTATCCAAGGCCGCCACAAACAAATCTACATGTTCCCGTTGAAAGATAATGGGGGGACGAATTTTCAAGATGTTGCTGTTCCGGCCCGCGCTGCCCACCAGCACCCCCTTTTGGCGCAAGTTTTCGAGCAAGGGCTTCATCTGCGTTGTTACGGGGGTTCTGGTTTCCCGGTCTGTCACCAATTCCACTCCAATCAGTAGCCCCTCTCCGCGCACATCTCCAATGAGGGGCTGGGATTGCATCAACTGGCGTAACTGCGCCCGGAAATATTCGCCCACCTCTTTCGTGTTGGCGACCAGGTTTTCCGCTTCAATCACGTCCAGCACCGCCCGCCCGGCCGCGCAGGCCACCGGGTTGCCCCCAAACGTGCTGAACAGCCCCGTCCTGGCGACAAAAGCGTTCAGGATTTCGGGCGTCGTGACCACCACCCCCAGCGGGAAACCGTTGCCCACCGGCTTGCCCATCGTCACGAT
>DATDOR010000156.1:0-7134 GCA_035293165.1 Anaerolineales bacterium
TGTACACCCCACTCACACCCCAAAATCTGGCATTAACCACGGCAAATCCCAAAGAGCCAAAATATATTCGATATCCTTCTGTGTCTTCTGTGTAATCTGTGTACCTGATTTCAGCCATGATCACGCTCTCGCCCGCCGAACATCTCCCCAATCGCCCTTTCACCCACCCCCATCACACCCCGCGGGAGCATGAAATCCTGCGCTACATGCTGGAAAAATTGTGCATCTTCCTCGAAACCATTCTCCAATACACCCAATTGTTCGACATCATCAACCATCCTGAGGCCGACGGGCGCAACTGCCGCTACGTCATCCCGCGCCCTCCCCTGCTCGCCCTGGCCGATAACCTGGCTGTTGTCGGCTTTTTTGGCCAAAAGCGTCTCGAAGCCGGCCCTGACCACTTCGGCAATCTGGGTGAATTCATCATGCGAGCCATCCCCAACCTCCCCGACATCCTCGGATATAGCAACATGGAACTCGAAAACGGCGACTTCAGCAACCTCGTCCTTCTGAGAGGTGATAATGTGAAATCTGCCTGGCTGGAAGGGGCGGACCATACCCGGGCGGTTGATCTCTCCCCGGCCTATTACAATACGGTGCGGATTTATAATGGAACCCTGCCGGGTGGGGTCGCCGCGCCGCGATCGTTGTCCCTGACCAAAGTGAAATATTACGACTTTAGCTGCGATCCCCACTGGCGCGGCGAGCGAAAATTGTTGGTTCTTTGGGAATCGGCGGGGAGGTCCCCAGATTTTGGGGTGTGAGTGGGGTGTACACCCCACTCACACCCCAAAATCTGGCATTAACCACGGCAAATCCCAAAGAGCCAAATTGTTACAGAATACCTGATTGATAAAATAACCAAAGGTAACTGCTCAGGCTAATGCAGAGGAAATCCCCTTCTCGGCTGAGTAGTTACAACCAAAGAAAGGAGTGAGCAAAATGACAACCCAAATCCCCGAATCCATTCAATACGTCGTCATTGGTGCAGGCGTGCATGGGCTGAGCACTGCCTGGCATCTTGCGATGGAACTGGAAGCGCGCGGGCGCGGTTCCGGCACGGATGTGATCGTCCTCGATAAAACCGGCCCGGGCGCGGGCGCGTCCGGCATCGCCTGTGGCTGTGTCCGCAACCTGTACATGACCGAACCCCTCCACGCCATTCTCCGCCACAGCGTAGACGTGTGGATGCACGACCCGGTCGCATTCGGCTTCCAGCAGGTCGGTTACGTCTCCGTTGGCGAGGAGAACCAGCTTGCCGATTATGAAAAGATCACCAATAGCCAGAATTCGGTCGGCTATCCCTCGGATGTGTACGTTGGCAAGGAAGCGCACCAATTCCTCCACAGCTTGTGGCCGGATTTCAAAGTGGATCACGTCGGCGTCGTCCTGCACGAACACCCCAGCGGATATGCCGGGACGCGGCAGGTGATTAAAGGGCTGGCGCAGAAGTGCGCCGCCTTCGGCGTCCGAGTCATCAGCGGCGTGGAAGTGCAGGATTATGTCACGCAAGGTGGCGAAGTCAAAGCCGTCGTCACCAACCAGGGCGAGATCAAATGCGACATGGTCGTCTGGGGCCTGGGCGCGTGGACGCCCACCCATTGGGAAAAACTCGGCAAACCGATGGCCCTCGACTGCCACTACGCGGACGGAACGGTCATCCACAAGGACATGTGGACGTACTGGCGCCTGCTCGAAGGTGAAGTGTACGACGACCGCCCCTACCGCACCGCTGCCGGGTTCAACCCGCCCGTCCTCCATGTCGAATTGATGAACACTCCCGTCATGGGCCGGAACGGCAAAGAACTCAAAGATTACACCTACGTTTACTACAAAAACGGCAACGAACGGATGGACAAGCCTGGCCTGCAAGGTGGCACGACCCCGATCAAACTTGGCCCCAAAGCCGTCACCGACCCCTACGGCCACGCCAACGACGAATACCAGGCCGAAGCCGAATTTGCCGATTACCTGTGCGCTGCGATGGGGCAGACGATGTCCCGATTTGAAGGCATCCGTCCCAACTTCCGTGAACGGCGCAACGGCGGGATTGGCGCGTTTACCCCGGACAACGTTCCCGTGTTCGATTGGGTTGCGCCCAATGTCTATATGATCGCCGACAGCAATCACGGCTTCAAGATGCTCGGCGCAGGCAAACTCGTTGCCAGACGCCTGATGGGTGACGACGCTCCCGAACTCAACCCCTTTAGCTACAGCCGCTTTGCGGAGGGCAGGACGTTTGGCTCGACGAACAGCCATTCGCCGTGGGTATAAAAATCACCTCCTGCATGTCCGAAGCCGCCGATCCGTTTTGCCGTGAACTGGCAGGATACTTGACGGATCAGTTGGGCTGGGAAGTGGTTTTTGTGGAGGACATCCCCTGGCAGGAACGGTTGGCGCGGTTGAAGGAGGGGGCGTTGGATTTGGGGTGGATTTGTGGGGTGGATTATGTAAAATACACGTCATGGCGAGCGTCGACCATAGGTCGTTTGGCGAAGCAATCTCCTCACACTGGGACGGGAGATTGCTTCGGGGCGATAGCCCCTCGCAATGACATAAATATCGAGTTGCTGGCCGCGCCGGTCATGCAAGGTGAACGTTACCAAGGCAAGCCGGTGTATTTTTCGGATGTGATCGTTCGGCGGGACGGGTCCTATCAAACATTCAATGATCTTCGCGGGGCACGGTGGTCTTACAATGAGCCGGGGTCGTTTTCCGGTTATCTCATCATGCTGCACCGGCTGGCGCAGATAGGCGAGGAAATAAATTTTTTTGGGGAGTGTATTGAGTCGGGAGCGCATGCCGCCTCCATTCGGATGGTGATGGAAGGGCAGGCGGATGTGGCGGCGATTGACAGCACCGCATTTGACCAAACCCTTCGGCGGGAGCCAGAAGTATGCGCCCACGTCCGGGTAGTGGAATGTCTGGGACCCAACCCCATCCCTCCCTGGATCGTGTCCCGTTCCCTCGCGGATGGAGAACGGAACGCGCTAAAAGAAGTTTTCTTGGGGATGTACGATAATCCGCGCGGGAGAGCGATTTTATCCAATGGGCTTTTTGACAGGTTCGTTCCGGTAGAGGATTCGGATTACGACCCCATCCGGCGGGTGGTTTCATCCTCGCCAGGAAAATCGTAACTGCTCAGGCTAAGACAGAGGTCCGTCATTTCCATTCTGGGCTGAGTAGTACAGAAAATCCATCAGAACCTGAAAAGGAGAACCATGAAAGAACGTCGAAAAGAACGAAAGACGATGCAAGTGGCTGCACCGTTGCCTGATTTGCCGCGCATCCGCCCAAAATTTAGCATGTTGTCGCGGGACGATTGTCTGCGAATTCACCAGGCTTCGTGCGAAATTTTACGAAACACCGGGGTGCGGGTCTTCTGCGATGAGGCATTGGATATGCTACGAAACGCCGGTGCAAAGGTGGAGGGTGATTTGGTCAAATTTGGCCCTTCGCTGGTCGAGTGGGCGCTCGCTTCCGCATCGGGAAGTTTTAACCTATACAAGCGGGGCACGGACGAGCCCGCCGTGATCCTGGACGGGCAACATGTTTACTTCGGGCCGGGGTCGGATACCTTCCGCTATCTTGACCCCAGAACGGGGGACCGCCGTGACTTTTACCTGACAGACATTGCGGATGTGATGCACCTGTGCGATGCCCTGCCGGAGATCGGGTTTGTGATGTCCACCGGAGTCCCGCGCGACGTGCCACCCGAACGGTATTACCGCCACCAATTTGCGACGATGATTCGAAACACGACCAAGCCCATCGTGTTTGTCTGTGATGGGCTGGCCGATATTGAAGCGATAGGGGCGATAGCGGCGGCAGTGGCAGGTGGGATGGAGCGGTTGTCCAATTACCCCAACATTTTGCTCTATTCCGAACCGACCACCCCGCTCCAACACTCGCTCGAAGCGACCGAAAAGCTGCTGTACTGCGCCCAGCACCGCATCCCGCTTACCCATTCCCCCGCCCCGATGATGGGGGGAACCGCGCCGGTCACGATTGCGGGCGCCGTCACACTGGGCAACGCGGAAGGCTTAAGCAGTTTGATCATCCACCAACTCAAAAATCCCGGCGCGCCGTTCCTGTACGGGCATGGCGTTCACCACCTGGATATGAAAGAGATGATCAGTGTGTACGGCGCGCCGGAATTCCAACTGGCGCGGGTCATGGCCGCGGAAATGGGCCGGTTCTATGGCCTGCCGGTGTGGGGCTACACCGGGCACAGCGACAGCAAAGTGGTGGATGGGCAGGCCGCTGCCGATGCGCAGTTTTCGGCGCTGGTGGCGTTGATGGTCAAAACGAACCTCAACCACGATGTGGGCTATCTCGAAAGCGGGTTGACCGGCTCCCCGGAGATGATGGTGCTGACGGATGAGATCATCTCGATGAACCGCCGGTTTATGGAAGGGGTGCGCGTAGATGATGAATCGCTGGCCGTGAATGTCGTCCATGAAGTCGGCCCTGGCGGAGAGTTTTTGAGCCACGAGCACAGCATGGCCCACTGGCGGGAGTTGTGGCTGCCCCAAATCTTCGACCGGCAGCGGCTCGATCCGTGGGAGAAAGATGGTTCTAAGGACGTGAATGTCCGTATCCGCGAAAAGACGCTTGCGTTGATGAATGGGCACGAAGTTGCGCCACTCCCAGATTCGATAGAGCGGAAGATAGAAGAGATATTGAAAATGTAGATGAAAAGAATCACCCTCACCCCCAAACAAGAAGTTATCACCTCAATCTGCGGCGTCTGCCCGGCCGGATGTGGGGTGCATGTCCATCTGGAAGATGGAAAAATCGAACGCCTGACACCCATTCAGGATCACCCGCACGGGATCGTGTGCCCGCGCGGGGTACATGTCAAAGAGATCGTGTACTCCCCCGACCGGGTCCTATATCCCCAACGGCGGGCAGGCCCACGCGGGAGCGGCGCCTTCGAGCGCATCTCCTGGGACGCAGTCTACGAACAGATCGTGGACAAACTTCACCAAATTGCGCGGCATTATGGCCCGGAAGCGGTGGCGATTTACACTGGGCGCGGCAATTTTGAGTTTGCACTGAATGAATTGTTTGCCCCCAGTGGGACGGTGGAGTCGTCCGCCAATGCGGTGCTGTTTCCGTTTGGCTCTCCAAATACGATGGGGGTCGGGTCGCTTTGTTATGTTTCATATGGCCTGATCGCCTCGCGCGCCTGTTTTGGAGCTTACATGCGGAACATGCGCGAAGATGTCGAAAACGCGGAACTGATCCTGGTTTGGGGCGCGAACCCAAGCACCGACTCCTCCCCGATCAACTTAAACACAATCAAACAGGCAAAGCGGCGGGGGGCGCGCGTGATCGTCATTGACCATCGCCGGAGCGAAACCGCGCGCGCCATCCGTCCCGGGCCGGATCCCGATCCATTCGGCGCGGATGGCGCGCTTGCGCTAGGAATAATTCACGTTTTGATCCGGGAGGGGTTGTATGATCAGGATTTTGTCCAAATTTGGACGCACGGCTTTGAATCGTTGAGTGACTACGTTCGAGATTTTTCCCCTGAGAAAGTCGAGCGCATTACCTGGGTACGCGCCGAACGCATCCGCACCCTGGCAAGGGAAATCGCGGCCGCGCAGGGGTGTTCGATTGTCATGTATACCGGATTGGAATATTCAAACAGCGGGGTGCAGGCGATCCGCGCGGTGCTGACCCTACAAGCCATCGCGGGGCATCTGGACGTGCCCGGCGGGAAAGTCTTCTGCATGAAGAACCGGCTGCACTTGAACCGTCTGTTGACCGATCCACCCGCCGGTGCCCCCAAACCCATCGGTGCGGAGGAATATCCCCTTTATTACGAAGTGCGTAAAGAAGCACACGCAGCCCTTCTGCCACGCGCCATCCTCGAAAGTAAACCATACCCGGTCCGTGCGCTAATCATCAGCGGCGCCTCGTTGATCACTGCCTGGCCTGACCCAGCCTTATGGCGGCGCGCCCTGGCCGCGCTGGACTTCCTGGTTGTGATCAATCGCTTTCCCACTGCGGACGCTCAATACGCGGACGTCCTTCTCCCGGCCACCACGATGTTCGAGATCGAATCTTACATGATTCATGACGGGTATGTCCAATTGCGCCAGCGAGTGATTGAGCCAGTCGGCGAGGCGCGCAACGATTACTTGATTTTCGCGGAATTGGCTCAACGTTTGGGGTACGGCCAGCGATGGCCGCAGACTGAGCATGAAATGATCGAGTACGCATTGCGGAATAAGGGATTTACACAGGATCGATTGCGCGCCCACCCGGAAGGCCTTCCCTTCTCCGTGCCGGAAATGCATTACCACAAGTACAAAACGGGAGAATTGCGCGCCGATGGGCAACCCGGATTTGAGACGCCCACCGGCATGTTCGAAATCGAGTCTGAGTGGCTGCGGGGACACGGCTATGACCCGCTGCCTGTCTATACCGAACCCATCGAAGGGCCGCTCGCTCAACCTGGACAGGCAAAACACTACCCCCTGGTATTCAATTCCGGGGCGCGTACCCAATCGGATTTTCGTTCTCAGCATCACAATATCCCCTCACTCGTCGCCAAACAACCATATCCGCTTGTTTACGTCCACCCAAAGGACGCTCGCCCGCGCGGGATTGTGGATGGGGATGAGGTGATGGTGGTTTCCCCGCGCGGGCGGGTTCCTTTCCAGGCGCATATCACGGAAGACATCATGCCTGGGGTGGTCGAGGTCAATATGGGGGGAGGCGGGCCGCTTGGCCCATCCGCCTGGCAAAAGGGGAACGTCAACGAATTAACGGATTTCGAGAACCGCGATCCGATTTCGGGATTCCCTGTTTATAAAGCCTTGCTTTGTGATTTGGAAAAGGGGAAATAACCGGCGATTCCTCTACATTAGCCTGATTAATTACATGTTTTTTATGAAACCTGGCAGGTCTGGCCTAAAGCTGGGGTTCGCCAGCCATCAAAGCTGCCAACCGTTCTTCGAGCAGGCCATATCCAGTTTCTCGAACTTCAAGAGAAAGTTTCAAGTAATCTGCTACCTTCTGCGCCTGTTTGAGCAGTTCCGGCGTGGGGTTTTGGGCGAGATAGACGACGCGTTTGTAGTTGCGGAAGTATTCGTCCCGCAGTTCGGGGAAACGATCCAATCC
>DATDOR010000157.1:0-2120 GCA_035293165.1 Anaerolineales bacterium
AAGTTGCTTGGGTGTAGTGAACAAACGATAGATCGCCGCTTGCACGGCAATAACATTCGCGGCGGCAAATATGAAGTGCAAACCAGAGTAAAGATCGTCGGTGGGCTGATAGAGGATTGGGCAATGAAAGCGGGGTTTTACCCGTATGACCGCCGGGTATGGGTCAAAGACGCGGCCTGGGAAAACTCGCGTTGGGCCAGTTTATCGTATCGTTCTGTGGACGAGTTTGAATATCTCTATTTCTTTTGGAAACCGGGCATTACCAAGTTTGACCGGAACCGGTTATCGCCCGAGGATTGGAAAGATTGGGGGTCGCGAGGAGTCTGGAATTTCCCTTCGGTCAGGGCAAACGATGATCATGAGGCCAAGTTCCCAATCGAATTGCCTTCCAGGGTCATTCGGTTGCTGACCGATCCTGGAGAGACTGTGCTGGATTGTTTTATGGGGAGCGGGACAACAGCCGTTGCAGCGATCCAGGAAAACAGGCAATATCTTGGGATTGAAATTGAAGAGAAATATGTCACACTCGCCCGATCCAAAATTGAATCGGGAACGCAAATCAAACTGATTGCGGATAAAAAACATCCGTCAGAACCCTGACTTATGCTACTCAATCCCCACGCACTCAGCCAAAACCTTGACCGCCTGGAAGAAATCGAAAAAGCCTCTCTGCGGTTGGTTACACAAGCAATTTATGATTATCGAACCACAGCTGAGGAAATTTTTCGTGAAGAAAGTGATTTGGTTGCCGACATTGGGGAAGACATTACACGCGAAGCGTTAGATCGAATGGGGCTGTCGAAAATTGACCAGCGGCTATTTGGAAAAGTGGATTATAAGCGGGCTTGTTACTTGTTTCATCCCGATTATGCCATCAAGCAGGCTCTATTTGTTGACTCAAAAGCTGAAAAAGTAAGCGGTCAGGGTACTGCTGCCTTACAAACTTCTCAGTTCTCTATGATTGTCCGGCAAGTGCGATTTGGAGGAGAAATTGAAGTGCCAGGTAAATTACCAACCATTCTGACGATCAAAGATGAGTTGTATCTCACAACAACCTTGTTCGCGAAATACAACTATCAAGAACATGAACGTCAAAATACCCTGGAGAGCATTACGATTGCTGCTGTACCCAATGGGATGTTACAGGACAGATATAATCCTACTGCACATGAAACCATTTGGATCGCAGGACGAAACGCACCTACATTGGGGGAAGAATTCCGGGTGCGGTTAAGTTTTTCACGGCTCAAACAAAAAGCCAATTGGCGGGTTCAAAAGATTCCTTTGTTGACAGGTGAATTTCGTTGGGAGAATTAATAACAGTTATCGCCTCTCAAACATCTCCGGTAGGACCACCCGCGCCCAACTCGCTAACTTCACCTCCTCCAATTCCTCCCGCGAAAAATACCGCAGTTCCAAAATCTCGTCCTCCCCCGCCCGCAAAGCCCCGCCGACCACCTCCCCCTCATACACCGTCATCACATACGTCACCTGATCGCCGTTCGTGTACTTCACCTGGAACTCCGGGCCGCCGTACACGCCTAAAATGCGGATGGGGCGGATGATCAGCCCCGTCTCTTCCTCCATCTCGCGGATGGCGGTCTCGGCAGGGCGTTCGCCGGGTTCGATGGCTCCGCCGGGGGCGACCCACACGCCCGTATCCCCGTGCCGCACGAGCAGGATGTGTCCTTGTTCGTCGTATACGATGATCGTCACCGAGGGCAAAATCAACAAATCGTGCCCGACTTTGGCACGCAGGTTGCGGAGGTAGGGGGACATGGGCATGGCGGAGCCGCTTCAACTATTCAAAAGTTATAGGGATAAGGTAACGGAGTTGCACTGGCCTGATTGAGCCGTTTCATCTGCTCGTCGGATAGCGCCCAGCCTGCCGCCCCCAGGTTGTCTTCCAGGTGAGCCATCGTCCGCACGCCGATGATCGGGGCGGTGATGCCGGGGCGGTTCAATACCCAGTTCAACGCAACCTGTGCGGGTGTTTTCCCGGTTTCTTCAGCAACGGCGAGCAGGGTGTCAATCACATCCCACGTCCGGTCGGTGGCGTATTCGGACCAGCGCTCGCTCCAGCCGTGTTTTTCGGCGTCTTCGATCCGGGTTCCCGCGGG
>DATDOR010000158.1:0-4165 GCA_035293165.1 Anaerolineales bacterium
CCACCGTGTCTCCATCGCCCGGCGGCTGGGTGCTACAGAAATCGAAGGTTACGTAAAAACCGTCCATACCCGCGTTCCCCTCCCCGCCGATGCCCGCCAGGAAGACCTGATCCTCCTTTCCGAATATGCTAACTTCCTCGAACAAACCCATTTAGACGAACTCCGCCCGGATGCCAATCTTCGCCTGACCGAAGCCGGTCAATACGACTTCCTGCTCCAACAAATTGAAGTCCAACACTTCATGATGGAAATGCAAACGGGGGAAACTGTCCGCTACGAAAACGCAGTTTGCCAGTGGTACGATGACCTCTATTTGCCCCTCGCCAATCTGATCCGCGCCCGCGACATCCTGATAGATTTTCCCCATCGTACCGAGGCCGACTTTTTTGTTTGGGTTCTTGACCATCAAGCTCGAATTTCAAAAGAGGTGGGCTGGCGTGTCCGCACAGACGCTGCACTCACCGAGCTGACCGAAAAAGTGAATACCGAAGCAGTCAGCTTTTCCAACCGGATTCGCAACACCGTCCTCGACGCCCTCAACCTCGTGCGGACCTCCGCCGCCCCCGCGGGTCAATGGCGGGAAGAACACCAACAACGCCCTGGCCGGATGTTTGGCGAAATTATCGTCCCTCTCTTCAAAGACATTTCTGGGTTTCCTCTCACCTGCGCCCTCGAAATCGCCCGGCACGAAAACGCCCGGGTATACGGCCTGCTTCTCTCCACCTGCGAACTCACCCCGGAGCTGCAATCGAGCCTGCAAACCCAATTTGACAACCTTTGCCAGCAAGCGGGCATCGAAGGGCAACTCATCTTTGAAATGGGAAAACCCGACGCGATCCTGTCCGAACGCTCTCGTTGGGTAGACCTGATCGTCGCCCCGCTGGAACGGGATGCCCTGTCCCCAGCTGGGAAGGGCACCGTTTCCCCAACATTTCGCAACCTCATCCAGCACTGCCACACCCCGCTTCTGGCCCTGCCCTCCTACCCGGACACAACTCCTTTCATTTTTCCCACCCGCACCCTCCTCGCCTACGACTCCAGCAAAAAAGCCGACGAAGCCCTCTTCCTTGCCGCATATCTGGCGAGCTTCTGGGGGATTGACCTGGTCGTCCAATCCATCATCCCCGAAGAAAAAAACCACCCTACCCTACCCGCATTGGCCTACGCTGAAGAATATCTGGGCAACTACCATATCGAAGCAAAGTTCTGTCACGCCCACGGAGACGTGGCAAATGAAATCTTGCGCGCTGCCGAAGATCACAACTGCGATTTGATTCTGATGGGAGGATATGGTGCAATTCCGATGTTTGGAGGGTTTCGAAAACGAACGGTGGATGAAGTGTTATCAAAAACGAAATTCCCCGTTTTGATATGTCGTTGAATCCCCACACCTTATTTGGTTCTTTGGGAATCGGCGGGGAGGTCCCCAGATTTTGGGGTGTGAGTGGGGTGTACACCCCACTCACACCCCAAAATCTGGCATTAACCACGGCAAATCCCAAAGAGCCCCTTTTTTTCGGGGCATTTTTACTCTGGGTTGAGTAGTTGAGATCCTCCTATTAGATTTGTCCTTAAACGTTGACCGCCAGGGTGAGGGGGGCACCCTGGCGGTCAACATATATATGATACAGTAAATTGTCCTTTTTGGCAAGAGATTTAGGGATAATTTGCCGAAAACTCACAAAATCTCCTGATTGAATATGGTAAACTGCCCATATGATGGATCATCAATCTTTTTGTTCCACCAGTTCCCGCGAGGCCGGTGAACAGCTTTTCGGAACCGCCACCCGTGTGGATTACTGGCTGGCGTTGGAAGTACCGCAAGCCTGGGGGCGCAAGGCATTTGAAGAGAGTGAACTGACTATTTCAGTCAAAAGCCATCTATCCAAAGTTTTGGAAGCCAGACCCAACACCAGGCTTCAATTGATCAAAAAGGGCTTGGACTTTGCAGGAAACGGCATTGCCTTCTTTGTTGCGGTGAATCACGAGGAACAGCCGAATCTATACGAATTCCGGCTTTCCAAATATGAAGATCTGCTTGATCTGGATATCTCCGGCATCCTGGCAGAACGGCAAGAATTTTTGCAATATGACCAGAGAGAGCCGATATTTCTGGTTTGTACGAATGGAAAGCGTGATCCGTGCTGTGCAAAATTCGGACTACCGCTGCATGAGGCAGTGAGATCGGTTGCCGGGGATAACGTCTGGCAAACGTCCCACGTCGGTGGGCATCGCTTCGCCGCGAACGTGGTGGCGCTCCCCCATGGGGTGTTTTACGGCTACCTTGCGCCGGAAGACGCTCCAATGATTGTGGACGCACAGCGCGCGGGAACCGTTCACCTTCCCCGGTACCGAGGGCGGTCGTGCTATGATGATCGCGTTCAGGCCGCGGAGACTTTCCTGCGCCAGCGAACGGAGTTACTCGAACTCCATCGGTTCAAGTTAATCGAAGTCACCGAACTGACCCCGAACGAGTGGACATTCCATTTTTTGGATCTGCTGACCGAACAAACGTATTGTGTTCAGGTGCGGAGCGAGCCTGCTCCGTTCGAGGTGCTGAAAAGTTGTGCGGAGGACGCTCCGGTGCGTTTAACGCAGTTTAAGTTAGTGAGTTATGCGGTATATGGGGAAGTAGATAGGTATATTGAGTAGACAAGTAATACAGTGCAGAGGAAAAATGCAAACAAAAAACCCCGGCTAACGGGGCTTTTTGTTGGGTTCCCAAAAAGTTTTTTTGTAACTGCTCAGGCTAAGAGAGAAAGTTTCCCGAAAAAAAGGTGTGCGTGGGGGTGTATACCCCCACGCACACCTTTTTTTCGGGCTAATCCCCTTGCCGGCTGAGTAGTTACGTTTTTTTTATATAAAGGTCACACTGTTTGAATTTCCCAGTGATTTTTCAAGTTTTCTACGAATTCCATTGTACCACAGACCGGAGTAAAAATTTCTGCCCGATGGAATTTCGGTGAATTTTCCCGGACTGACCCATTGGTTTTTGGCCGGAAAAGGCCGGAATTTCCTTGATGCCTTTGCGGTAATTGCATTTCCCGCCGGATGAATTCGGCGTCTGCGAGGGGAAACGTGGTGAAACACATTTTGCGTACTAGCGAATTCATTCAGGAAAATAAGCAATCCCAAACACCGTGATAGCCAGAAAATTCAATTGTTCAAAGTACAGAATGGTGAGAATTCCTGGGTGAGCGGGAACCGGCGAATTCTTCCAGATGAAAAATTCACTTAAGCCCACCCAGGAGCGCTCACACTTCACGTTTTACATTTCAAGGATCATTGCCATCTCACGCAGCACACGGATGCCACGAGACTTATGCTGGCGCACCAGGTCTTCCGAAATGTGCATAGCCGCCGCAATCTCTGCGGTGCCTTCGCCTCTGACAACCCGCTCCAACACCTGCTTGCGCCCATCGGGGAGTTGAGCCAATCCCTGATAAAAGTGCGCTTGCCGTTGCCTGCGTTCGTAAGCCGCTTCGGGTTGTTTGACCGGTGAGTCTGCCAGGGAGAATTCGACCACCTCGAGGGGAACCATGCCCCATCGCTGGGTACGCCGCCGGGCTTCCCGGATCTTGTTTCGGGCGATGCCTTTCACGTAAGCGGTGAACGGCACCCCATTCCGGGGTTGGTAGCGTCCACGTTCGACTTCCTGAAAGGCCGTGGCGACTGCCTCCTGAAAGATGTCCTCGTCCGATTCGGTGGTGTTGTTCTGCATTCGGATAAACCTTCGCAGCGCCATTGCACCACCGTCTTCCTGCCAATCGGCCCAGGCACAGGCTCGATCTCGCTCACAGGGGTTGCTGGATGGCAATAAACGTCTGATCAACAATTCTTCAGTATCCAAGCGTGACCTCATAACAAACCTCCAACAGTTTGTAAAGAAAACGGAACGTACAGATATTCAGTTGTTAAAGAGCATCTCGCGAGAGCAATTGCGGGATTTGATCCCGTGCGGGAAATGATCCCGCCCAACTTGTTAATGCGCTTCCCGGTCATTTTGTGACAGGGATTTCGCGCGGATCGAAGATTTTACCACGAAATTCGGGGATTTATTCGTCGCGTTTGAAGGGTTCTTTGGGAATCGGCGGGGAGGTCCCCAGATTTTGGGGTGTGAGTGGGGTGTACACCCCACTCACACCCCAAAATCTGGGATTTGACG
>DATDOR010000159.1:0-29852 GCA_035293165.1 Anaerolineales bacterium
ATTCGAATTGTGGAATCGGATGGGACTGTCCTCGGGACGCCTTTTTTGGATATTTCCTCCAAAGTCCTATCGCCGGGAGAACCTGGAGCCAGTGGATATGAACAGGGCTTGTTAGGGCTGGTTTTTGATCCCAATTACGCCGTCAACGGCTACTTTTATATCAACTACACGCGCGACGCGTCAAGCTCTGCAAATGATGGCGACACGGTGATCGCCCGTTATTCGGTTAGTGGAAACCCGAATGTTGCTGATTTGAATAGTGAGACGATTATCATGGTCGTTGAGCAGCCTTACAGCAACCACAACGCCGGCGATTTGAACTTTGGCTCAGATGGTTATTTGTATGTCGGGCTGGGGGATGGGGGCAGCGGCGGAGACCCCGGCAACCGAGCGCAAAATGGGATGGAATTGCTTGGTAAGATGCTCCGGTTAGATGTACATGGCGGCGGGCAGGCTCCTGACTGTTACCCTGCCGGACAGTACACCGTCCCGGCGGACAATCCCTTTGTCGGCACGGCAAATACCTGTGATGAAATCTGGCACTTTGGCTTACGGAATCCCTGGCGGTTCAGTTTCGACAGTCTGACCCATGACATGTATATTGGCGATGTAGGGCAGAATCTCTGGGAGGAGGTAAATTTCCAACCGGCTTCCAGCAACGGTGGGGAAAATTGGGGGTGGCGCTGCTATGAAGGAACTCATGAATATGATCCGTTTGGGTGTGGTCTCATCGGTGATTATGACTTCCCATTTTATGAATACCCTCATAGTGGCGGGAGTTGCTCGGTAACAGGTGGGTATGTTTATCGCGGCGATTTATATCCGGTCTTCTACGGGCATTACATCTTCACCGATTATTGCAGCGGACAGACCTGGACGGCGGATGGAAATTTGACAGTCACGGCACAGGGTGATCTGGGGGGTTCGTTTACCTCGTTTGGCGAAGATGTGGACGGAGAAATCTACCTCGCTTCCAGCAATGGCACAATCTATCATGTCATTGAGAACACCATTGTCCAAACCCCTACACCCACCTCCCTTCCAACGACTCTAACCCCTACACCCACCTCCTCCCCAACGCCAACTCCGACATCCACTTCCAAAGTTCATGTCCAACCCGTTGCAACCGGATTTTCCGAACCTGTGGATGTGGTCAACGCGGGGGATGAACGATTGTTTGTGGCAGAGCGAACCGGGCTGGTCTACGAAGTTTCCGGCGAAGGGGCCGTGATCCCCGAGCCTGTGTTGGTGATTACCGACCGCGTGGGAACGGATTTCTGGGAACAAGGTCTGCTCAGCATTGCTTTTCACCCGGATTTTGCAAACAACCCTTATCTGTATACCCAATACACGGATTTGAACGGCGACATTGTCATTTCTCGGTTTACCGTTTCCGGGACGATTACCACGACCGTCCCTTTGCAACCGATTGACACAACAACCGAATGGATCATTTTGCAGATTGATCACCCGGATGACTCGCTTGAAAATAATGGGGGTGAGTTGGCCTTTGGCCCTGATGGGTATTTGTATATCTCTGTGGGGGATGGCGGCAACCACACTGAGGGGCAAGATATACAATCGCTTCTGGGAAAAATCCTACGCGTTGACGTAAGTATTACGGGAAGCGGCGGTATTTCCGGCGGCGCTGTCGTTCCCGATTGTTATCCCTCCGGGCAGTATACAATCCCGGCTGATAACCCCCTGGTTGCCGAACCCAATGCCTGTGATGAAATCTGGGCAGTCGGGTTCCGCAATCCCTGGCGGTATAGTTTCGACAGCCTGACCGGGGAACTGTATATTGGGGATGTGGGGGAAGATTCCTATGAGGAGATCAGCCTGCAACCGGCGGACAGCACGGGGGGCGAAAACTTCGGGTGGAGTTGTTATGAGGGCAGCCACCCCAGCCCGCATTTTGATGCGAATACTTGTACAGACACCTATGTCAATCCCATTCATGATTACGATCATGGTGTCGGTAGGACCGTTGTGGGCGGATATGTGTATCGCGGGTGCCAATATGCTGATATGGTGGGCAAATATTACTTCGCCGATTATGTGTATGGGAACCTCTGGAGTCTCGAATCGGATGGTTCAGGCGGCTACAACGTGGAGGAGCTACTGGTTTCATCCCAGCTACAGTTTAGTTCTTTCGGTGAGGGGGTAGATGGCGAGCTATATCTTTTAGAATACAGTAATGGCACGCTGTTTCACTTGACAGGAAATCAATGGGGCGAATGTTTTGTGCCGTATAACCTGTGGATACCTGTTATATTCAACCCCTAATCTTCAAGCACGGTATAATCACCCCGCCAATCATCTCTATCAGGAGTCATCATGTCCGAGCAAGATAAACCTACCAACGATAAAGAAAAGACGGATGCGCCCGAACCAGTGGACAATTTGGTCGAGACGAAACATGCTCTCGTCATCAATGGGGAAGAAATCCACTACACGGTGACCACAGGGACGATTGTTTTGAAAGAGGAGGAGGTTGATCGGGAAAAAGAAGCCGAAGGCCACAAACCAAAAGCCGAGATTTTCTTAATTGCGTATACGCGGGATGGGGTGGAAGACCGCACAAAACGCCCGTTGACCTTCTCGTTCAACGGCGGGCCAGGATCATCGTCAGTCTGGCTGCACCTGGGTGTACTTGGTCCGCGCCGGGTCTATAACCTGGAAGATGGTTCAATGCCCCAGCCTCCTTTTAGATTGGTAGATAACGATTATTCCTTGTTGGACAAGACCGATCTGGTCTTCATTGATCCGGTCAATACGGGATACAGCCGGGTGGTCAAAGGGGAGAAATCCAAACCGTTTCATGGCTTCAAGAAAGATATTGAGGCGGTAGGTGAGTTTATCCGTCTGTATACGTCTCGTTATAAACGATGGTTGTCGCCTAAGTTTTTGATCGGCGAAAGCTATGGGACGACGCGTGCGGCTGGTTTATCCGGGTATTTGCAAGAACGGTATGGCATGTACTTAAACGGGATCATGCTGGTTTCGGTTATATTGAATTTTTCAACAGCCCGGTTTGCGCCCGGACATGATTTGCCTTACATTCTTTATCTTCCTGGTTATGCGGCGACGGCGTGGTATCACAAAAAATTAGCGCGCCGGTTACTGAACCGAGCGCTCAGATACACATTGGACGAGGTTGAAAAGTTTGTACTGAACGAATATATCCCGGCCCTTTTCAAAGGGGATAAAATGTCCAAACGGGAACGCAACCGGATCGTCGAGCGGGTAGCTTATTACACCGGCCTGTCCCAGGCATACGTCGAACGCACGAATTTGCGAATAGGGGATCAGCGGTATTTCAAAGAGCTTTTGCGAGATGAAGGACGCACAATAGGCCGGTTGGATAGTCGCTTGAAGGGTATTGATCTGGACTCTGCCGGTGAAATACACGAATACGATCCGATGTTGACGGAAATTATGGGAACGTATACAGCCACGTTCAACGATTATGTCCGGAGCGAACTGAATTACGAGAATGATCTGCCCTATGAGATTTTGACCGCAAAAGTGCAGCCCTGGAGCTATGAAGAATTTGAAAATCAATACCTCAATGTTGCAGAAACTCTGCGAAAAGCGATGACGATCAACCCCTATTTGAAAGTGTTGGTTGCCAACGGGTATTATGACCTGGGCACGCCATACTACGCGACAGAATATACCTTTAACCATATGGGATTGGATGCCAGCTTGCAGGGGAACCTCACCTACACCTATTATGAAGCCGGACATATGATGTACATGCACCTGCCTTCACTGGCGCAGATGAAGGATGATCTGGCGAAGTTTATAGAAGGGGCATTACCGGGGGAAATCTAATTTCTATGGATTTCTAAAATCTCCACTGAAATTACCTCACACCCCCACAGAACCATCCCCTCCACCAACCGGTTTTTAAGTTCAGACTCAATCCTCGCCCGGTCATGGATGATATCTCCGTAGGTCAGGCTGCCAATGATGGATTTCAGCCGGTTGCGGGTGGCCTCACGCACGGAGGTTGTCAAATCGGGGACGTTCAATATGCTCTTTTCCGGTTCAACGATACGATATCCGAGGCTCATCTGCACATTGACCCGCGCGTTGTCTTGAGTGGAGACTTCAGTATTGATCGTTTCCTTTTGCTCGCGCAAATCCACCTGAATGCCCCGATCAACAAAAGGCAACAGGAATATCAATCCTGGCCCTACAACTCGGACAAACCGCCCCAACCGGAAAATCGCCATCCGTGCATACTCCGGGACGATGCGGATGGCAATTGTGATAGCCAGGAGTATGACCCCCAGGAGAATCACTATCATACAAACCATCACAAGATAGGGTGCGTCAAAACCTGATAAACTCATATGTTTTCATCCAGATCGGATTGCTCCCCACTTTGGATTGGAGGAGCATCTTTTTGCTGATATTCCTCACATTCCAACACTGGCAAAGGCGGGTATTTGGGAAGCCGAGGGTTGAGCTTGCTCGCCTCGCACAACCAAAACACGCTTCCCCGGTCATTTTGTATTGTCCGGGCATGGGTGCAGGAGGCGCAAAGGCCGGGGGTTGTCATCGGGAATTTGAAATTGGGTATTGGGAATCGGGGATGACGGATCAGCAAGTAGGGTAACGATTGGGGAAATTGATTCTTGATTCCTACTTCCGGCTTCCTTCTTCCTACTTCCCAATCACTTCTTCCAATCTTTCCACTACCTCCTCCAACCCTGCGAAGGCTGCTTCCACCGGTTCCGGGCTGGTGAGATCGACCCCCGCCATTTTCAGGGCATCGAGGGGGTACATCGAACCGCCTGCTTTCAGGAAGTCCAGATATTTCTTCGCCGCACCTTTTTTGCCAGACAGAACGCCATCGGCCAGCGCTTGCGCACCAGAAATGCCGGTCGCATACTGGTACACGTAAAAGTTTGCATACAAATGCCCAAACTGTGCCCAGGTGATGCCGAGCCGGTCGTGGTCGAATACCACCTGATCCCCATAGCCCTCAGCAAACAGATCGGCACAGAGTTGGATAAGGGAATCCGCGCTGATAGGTTTCCCCTGTTCCACCCGTTCGTGGATTTCCAACTCAAACCGCGCCAGGGTAGGCATGATGAAGAAATAACGATGGTAATTGGACATGGCTTCTTCAATCAAAGTGATCTGAAAATCCGGGTCAGGGTTATTTTTGAACAGGTAGGCGCGCGTCATCGCCTGGTTGAAATTGGATGCGACTTCGGCAACGAAAAGCGAGTAATCGGCATACACAAAAGGTTGGGCCTTGCGGGAATAGTAGGAATGCAGCGAGTGGCCGAGTTCGTGGGTGAGGATACTCAGGCTGTAGAGATCATCATTAAAACTCATCATAATATACGGATGCGTGTCGTAAACCCCGCTGGAGAAGGCTCCGGCTCGTTTGCCTTTGTTGAGCGCCCAATCCACCCAACGATCTTTCAAACAGCCTTTCTTCAGGACTTTGGCATAATCTTTTCCCAGGGGCGTCATCCCCTCCGCGATCCACTCCACAGCTTGTTCGTAAGAGACAACGGGCGGATTTTTCGCGAGAGGGGCCTTGATGTCGTACTCGTGCAGTTTCTTATATCCCAACGCTTTTTTGCGTATTTTCCAATAACGATGCCAGGTGGGCAGGTTTTTCTTGAAGACCTCTATCAAATTATGGAAGACTTCAACCGGGATATGGTTGGGGGCCAGCGACGCTTCCAGGGAGGAGCCATACCCCCGGCTTCGAGCATAGAAGACATCCCGTTTGACAGCAGTGACGAGCGTGTTCGTCAGTGTATTTTTGTGGGTGAGATAGCCGTCTGCGTAATTGCGCCAGGCTCTCCGGCGGATTTTCCGTTCATCATGGCTGATCAGCGCACCAATCGTGCTGTGGGTGACATCCAGCGGCTTCCCTTTTTTATCCCGCGCGGGGTTAAATCGCATATCGGCATTGGTCAAAATGTTATATGTTGCCATGGCAGTTCCGAGGGGGTCGGAAACAGCGGCCATCATTTCCTCGACTTCGGCAGAGCGAACATGTCGCTGGCGCTTTTCTAACTGGTCAAAATAGTGAGCGAACAAGGCCAGACGCGGTTCCTCCTCCATCCATTTCTGCAAGGCGTCGAACCCAAGCGCCATTAACTCCGGTTCGACAAAGGAAGTGGCTGCCCGCAGACGTGAAGACAGGCTGCGCGCCTGCCCCGATTGTGCTGTTGCCATCTGATCGGTGGAGTCCACCGCTGATTTCAAAATGGCATACACGAACACTTTTTCTGCCAGACGCATCACTTTTTCTGCTGCGTCAAAATAGTCTGCCAGAGTCTGCGGGCTTTCGCCTAGTTTTGTTTTATATTCGCTCAACGCGGGGATTTGCGCCTCGACTTCTTTGAATGAGGCCTCCCAATCTTCAAAGGTAACAAAAATGCTCTCCAAATCCCAGGTTTGTTCTATTGGGACTTCACCGCGGAGGGGCAGGGTTTTAGATTTTTTCATTCGGTTCTCCTTTGTACTCTTCAACGAATTTCAGCCGCATCACCAGTTCCCCGTCGTCTTCTTCCCCTGTATAGACAAAGCCCATTCTCTCGTAAAACGGACACGGGCTGCCCTCGCTGGGGACACAACTGGTGAGTAATTCTTTTGCGCCGGGGCGGGTTTTGATATAGGCGATCACCTGTTCCATAGCCCTTCGTCCAAATCCCATGCCCTGATAGCGTGCGTCGATCATATACCGCCACAGGAAATATTCCGGTTCATTGGGATTATCGAACAGCATCACAAACCCGACAGGCGTATCCCCCGCATGCACGGCACGAAACCAGGCTTTTGGCTCGAAATGGGCCTGGGCGATGGAAACCGCGTTCGGCGCAACGAATTTCCGCTGTCCCTCGGCCACTTGCAGCCTGCACACCGCCCGCACCATTTCTTTCGTCACCTCTCGAAGGGTAACAGGTGATTCGGGTGTCACTCCTGGTTCGGGAAAGCGCGGTTCGTGCAGGGTAAAGGTATTGCCATGCCCTTTGCGCGCAAACATCTCCTGCCCCAGCGCCGTTTCCTTCCACTTCAAAAAATGTTCCGTTTGGAAGTGCGCGTCGCGGGCCTCCTGGTCACGGTATATCTCCAGCAAACTAAAATGGGTGGGATCTTCTGTATCTTGAAATACTTCATAACGTAAAAACCCCGGTTCTTTACTCGATTTTTCGACGTTTTCTAACGTCGCCGTGCGATACGCCTCGACAAATTCTGGTTTCAAGTAGTGGTGAAATTGAAAAACGAGCATTTTTGTCTCCGAAAGGTTTGCTGTATTATAATGCACTGCATGGAGCAAATCCTGGAAAAACCTGTTCCAAAACGGAAATCCCTGGCATGGCTCGTTTATCTTGCGGTTGCTATCGTCCTCTTCGGTTGGCTGTGGAATACACCCGAAGGCCTACTTGGAAAAGCGGATGCGATTGGGTACGCCGTCTGCCACCGGATTGATGTCCGTTCTTTCCATTTGGGAGATCGCCCGATGTCCCTCTGCGCACGCTGTACGGGAATGTACCTGGGCGCGTTGCTCGGACTGGCCTTTCAGGGGATTACCGCCCCCCGCCGGGGAAAATATCCGCCAAAACGCGTGATCGCTATCTTGACCGGATTGTTTCTCGTTTTTGGCGTGGATGGGTTGAACTCATTCGCTCACCTATTCCCTGGCGCCCCCGGAATTTATGAACCCAACAACATCCTCCGTATCTTAACAGGAACCGGATTGGGCATCGTCATGGCCGCTGTTGTTTACCCGGTGTTCAGCCAAACTGTTTGGACACACTGGGATGAACGCCCGGCTTTGCCTGGGATACGCCAATTATTGGTGATTCTCCTTCTGGGGTTAGGGGTCGATCTCCTGGTCATGACCGAAAACCCAATTGTGCTTTACCCGCTCGCTTTGTTGAGTGCTGCGGGCGTGCTGGTCATTCTGAGCATGGTTTATGCCATGCTCTGGTTGATCGTCCTCCGAGCCGAAAATCGTTATAACCGTGCCTGGCAATTGATCACCCCGTTGGTGGGTGGTTTCGCGATGGGGCTGCTTCAAATCGCCCTCCTGGATCTGGGCCGTTATGCCCTCACCGGAACCTGGGAAGGGTTTCATGTGTTATTAGGATAGAGATTGGAGAATGGAGATTGGTGAGACGGTAAAGAATTATTCCCGTAAATAAAATTAACCATTCCCCGCTTCTCCTTTTCCCTTTTCATAATCAGGAGTTTCCTATGAACCTTCTTACCGGTATCCTTTCCGCTTTTGGCCTTTCTGCCAGCGCGGGGTTGAACGCCTACATACCCTTGTTGACCGTTGCCTTATTGGCTCGATTCACCGATCTGATTCAACTCTCCGATCCCTGGAACACCCTGGAAGACTGGTGGGTGATTGGCACGTTGATTGTCCTGTTGTTCATCGAATTTTTTGTTGACAAAGTTCCTGCAATCAATCATATCAACGATGCCATACAAACCTTTGTTCGTCCTGCAGCGGGCGCAATTGCTTTTGCAGCCAGCGCAGGTGTTGTAACCGATGCCAGCCCAGTTCTATCACTCATTTTAGGGTTGGTTGTAGCTGGGGGGGTACACGCGACGAAATCCCTGGCGGTCCGCCCGGCAGTTACCGCGACCACGGGCGGGGCAGGGAATATTCCGGTCAGTATTTTGGAAGATGTGATCTCGACCGTCATGTCTATCCTGGCGATCATTATTCCCATTTTGTTTGCAGCAATTACCATTGTTGTCACAGCCTGGTTTGTATGGTGGTTATGGCGTCGCGCAAACCGGGCTTCGGCGACGACGTAGTTAAATCAACTCGCTTTCTCATAACTACTCTGCCCAGAGTAGTTATGCCCCGATTCGTCTTCTTTATTTTGAGCAGTTACAAATTCTCTGGTTCTTTGGGAATCGGCAGGGAGGCAACCACGTCAAATCCCAAAGAGCCAATTCTCTTTGGGTCTGCCGTAATAAACAGGGTGGGAGTATTTCCCGCTAAAAATGGAAGAGCCTTCTCTTTGAATTTCGTGGTATCATCTCCTCGAAATTTTAGGACTGGAGGATGTCCCTATGTCTATTTATCCTGGTTCTGAACAACAACCCCCATCTTATTATGCCCCACCCAATAGTACAATGGCAGTTGTCAGCCTCATTTCGGGCATTTTGGGCTGGTCGGACTAATCCCCTTCCCCTTCCCAGCTAAGTAGTTACATTCAAAATTTATTATCCGAGGAGAATAGCATGAACGATCAATCTTTTGGTGAGCAGCCAAAAAACAACCGCAACATGATTATTATTGGTGTTGTTGTCGCAGTTTTGTTATGTTGTTGCTGCGTTACCGTGTTAGGCGCCTGGTATTATGGAGACCAGATTCTCCAGGCTCTTGGTATAACCTTCTAATCCAGCCATTGTAAAATCCTACAACTGAATAGCCGGTTCCCTGATTGGGTGAACCGACATTTTTTATGGACTGACCCAAAACGCGCCGATTCCAAAAACCCCCTCCCCTACCAACTGCGGCGCAAAATCGGGGGAGTGAGCGACATACAAGCCTTCCTGAGCAACAAAAAATAATGTCTCGCTTTCGGGACTCCATACCGGTAGGGAAGCGGAGGACGAAAAAATATGTACGGGCGGCCCATCCAGCGCCCCCACCCACACGCCCGAAGGCAACGCCCATGCGAGGCGCTCACCCCATCGAGATGCAGAGGGGAGAACGGGTGCAGGAGCCTCTAACTGGATGATGGAAAACACATCGAGGCTATCCTGCCGGAAGGCGTAAACATTTTCTGTTGTACGGGCAAAGAATAATTGGCTTACCTGATCCCATACAGGTAAAAAAACTTCCTCGCTCAAAAGTACAAGCGGGGCAGGATAATCTGGTCCAAACAAGAGAAATAACCCTGGCCCCACGCTTCCCTGACAGTGAGCAGAATACTGATCCACGGAAATCAACAAGGCTCCATTCCCCAACTCAGGTACAAAAGCTACGCCATTGAACGCCCCTTCCCAGATCATGTGTGTTTCTCCACTGGGTATGTCTACTGATAGGAGGCGTTCGTTTCCACACACGGGCGACCAGGAATGAACGAGAAAGGTATCCTCATCCTGCCAGCCGATAAACGTTTCTGCGGCACTCTCTTCGGGAGTATATAATTCCAACACGGCGCCTGTTTCCGTATCTACGGCCCACACACCAGCCATATCATACCCTGCGCCTGTTCCAAGCGTATTCACCCCGGCATGCAAAATATACCGCCCATCTGGTGACCAGGAAGGAGAAATCGCCTGGCTGGGACCATCTGTCCAGCGGGTAATACCTGATTCTACCTGTTCTGGGTTCACGCCCCAAAAATTAACCATTGAAAAGGTGTACAAATCCGAACTCGGTCCTTCCCGCATCCCCATAAAAGCCAGTTGGCTGCCACCGGAGGACCAGGCGAAACTGGTTCGTTCAACGACGGCGCGCGCCGCTTCCATTTCGGGATCACCAGGGGAAGAATCTTCCAGGGGTTCATATTCTGGAGCAGTGAGTGGGATGGTCAGGGCAAGGGCACGTGGGAGCGTGAGGAGGTTCAGCGTCAGGTTACGCAGACGGGAATCCCCGGTGATAAACGCGGCGAATCCCCCTGCCGGGGCAGGCATAACCGAAGCATCCTGCGGGGCGAGGATGTGCCCATCATACACTTTTGTTAACCCTGTTCCATTCGGGCGAATCGTCCAAAGTGAGTCAGGAGTGATGATCACTAACCAGGGTCCGGTTGCGTCAGGAGAATCAGTCTGAGCCCCGGCAGGAGTGGGTGAACTGTCTACGGGCGGAGTCTGGGTGAGAGTGGGAGCCGTTGTTGATGATGGAACGGGTAGAGGCGTCTCCGTTAAGAGTAGGGAAACTTCCCCGGCCGGCGTGGGAAAAGAGGCGCATCCCGTGCTGGCGAAAAGAACGAGGATTGGGAGAAGAAAGCGCAACGGGTGGTTCATTGTTCGTGGGGGATGAGCGAGATGACAGTTCCGCGAGAGGCGGCAGCAATATTCGTGTCCGGGCGCTGGGCAATGATCCGTCGAATGGCTGCTCCTTACGATGCTATCCCTGGTTTATAAGTATGTGACCACCCTGCTCCGTCGCAGATTTTGCAGCGATCTTGCGTTTTTTCGTCGTAGCCGCGTCCCTCACACCAGGGGCATTTCTTAGCTGGCTGTGCGGCGAGCACGCTGCCATTTCCACGGCAAACGTGGCAAACCTGGTTGAGGTATTTCCCGGTGCCTTCGCACCAGGCACATTCTTCAGGCGCAAATTGGATGAAGGGCGTAACCATGAAATCCTCCAATGAGTTGAATTATGAAGCGTAGAGGTAATCATAGCACAATCCCCCCTTTTATCGCCAGTTGATCAGGTAACTTTATTGTAACTGCTCAAGCTAAGAAAGAAAGGGCTAATCCCCTTCCCAGTTGAGTAGTTACTCTTTGTTCATGATCTCCGCGTGAACCCGGATATTTTCCAGATAAGAATGCCATAGCGCATCGTCTTGGATGCGATTGCCGATTTTTTGTAACAAGACGCGGGCGGTTTCAAGCACCATCCTCGCGCGGGGATCATTCGCCGAAGATAACACTTGATAACACGTCCAATAGACCTGAAAAGGATGTTTTGTGCCAAATAGCCGGTGTTCGCTGGCATCTTGTGGATTTGCCCATGCCGGTTCAAGATGCTGGATGACGGGAGCGATTTTTTCAAGTGCCAGAGAATGTTTTCCTTGCACCATCAACAAATGCGCTTGTGCGGTGTAGGTTTCCATCAACACGTTTGTCGCTGCGTTTTCTTTGAAGATGTGTTCCGCTTGCGCGAGGGCTTCGTCCGCTTTCTGATATTGCCTCTGGCATGTATAAGCCTGTCCGGCAACCAGCCATGCTGCACCCTCTGTGGGAGGATCACGCCATTTTTGGACGTGGGCAATGGCGGCCTCGGCTTGTTGTAACGCCGTTTCCAGTTTTTCTTCACGCAAGGCTAAATAACCGCTGTTGAGGTAAATATGTCCAATGCCGCGATGGTCGTTGATTTCTGTGTAAATGGACAGCGCGCGGTCATAATAACCTTTTGCAGTATTGTATTGCCCCAGGCTGGTTGCGATCTGACCGAGATGGTTTTGTGCATGTCCCTGTCCATGCCGGTCACCGGTTTCCAGCACGAGAGAGAAAACGCGTTGAAACGTCTCAATCGCCAAAGGATAATCCCCACGGCTGGCGGCGAACCCGCCCAAATTGGCGAGCGTGTTCCCCTCGCCTTGCCGGTCCCCTGCTTTTTGATAGACCTCAATCGCTTCCTGGTAATGTGCTTTCGCCTGGTGGTAATTTCCTCGATCTTGCTCCAGAATTCCCAGGTTATTGATGCAAGCCGCTTCACCCCGCATATCACGGCTTTCTGGCGCGCGGCAAATGTTCAAGGAGCGCCGGTAACGATTTTCGGCAGCCTCCAGGTTCCGTAAGAACCAAAACACCACGCCCAGGTTACGCCAGATTTCTCCAACCAGTTTGTGATCCGTGAAGTCCTTCGCCCGCGTTAATTCCAAGGCCCTCTCCAACTGATCTTTGGACTCATCGTAGTGGCCCTGCAACCACAGGGTATGCCCCAGGCGAACGTAGGCGGATGCTTCCAGGTTGGGATGGCGACCTTCGACGAGCGCAATACATTGTCTGGCAGCTTTGACGGTTTGGGGGTAGTCGTTGATCGCCCGGTAGTAGTAGGCAAACTGGAGGGCAGCTTCTGCCTGGGACAAGGGATCGTCTAACCCTTGGGCGAGGTCTTGCAGCGTTTGGCAGGCTGTTTTTTGGGAGTCGCGTTTGCCTTCCAGGTCGTAAATTTTCTCCATCGCCAAGGTAAGGCGGAAGCGTGTGGCAAGATCGCCTGCTGGAGCTAAAGTCATCGCGCGGGAGTAGTAATCCAGGGCGCGCGCATTTTGGTAGTCATAAGCCGCGGCGTCTCCGGCCTTTTCGATATAGAGAAGCGCTTTTACGGGAAATCCGGCCTGTTCGTAATGATAGGCCAATTCCCCAAAATGTGCGCTGATCCCGGCGGATTGCAATTTTTCCAGACTCTCAGCCGCGAGTGTGTGCAGTTCTCGGCGTCGAGAGAGCAATTGCATGTTGTAGGCCGTATCACGGAGCAACGCGTGCCTGAACAAGTATTGCAGTTGGTTGAGTGCAGACCAGATCGCCGCCTGAGATGCCTGATCCACTTTTCGCATCAGGTCGTGGTCTTCTTGCAGCATTTGGGCCAGAACAAGGATTTCGAATTCCCGACCTAAAACAGACGCAGTTTGAACGACCGTTTTCACTTCCTGCGTCAGGCTGTCGAGGCGGGCAGTGAGAATGGCGCGCACGTCTACGGGCAGGAATTCGGTCTCGATTTCGTCAGACAGAGAGAGGCCGGTTTCGGTTTCGATCAGCAGGTCGTTTTCTTCGAGGTAGAGCAGTATTTGTTCGGCGAAAAAGGGGTTGCCCTCTGCGCGGTCATAAAGGAAGTCAATCAGCGCGGGGGTGGCGGGCTGGTGGAGAGTTTCCTCCGCGAGTTGAACCAGCCCTGGCCGTGTCAGCGGTGACAGGGTTAATGTCTGGCGAGGTCCCGCGCTATTCTTGAGCACGTCCCCGCGCGCGCGGGTAGTGATGAGCATCCCGATGGGGTAGGTTTCAATGTTCCGGGTCAGATATTCGAAGAACAACTGGCTATCTTCATCCAGCCATTGGGCGTCCTCGACAAAAACTACCAGAGGCTGGCGCAGACTTTCCGCTTTTAGGAGGGCTTTCAAACCCAGTAGGGTGTTTTGGAAGCGTCCTTGCGGGTCTAGTTGTTCATAATGTGAGCCAGGCCACCGCAGGCCGATGAGCGCGCCAAGACAAGAATAAGTCAGGCTGAGTTCGCTTTGTAATTGCAAATCGCCCCTATCAATCAGGGCGCGGAGTTGGGTCATGAAGTGTGTCTGGTTGGTGGATGCACTGGGTGCATTACTCGTTTGCTGAAAATACTGGCGTAGGAAAGAGCGAATGGGGGCAAAGGAAGTGTTTTGCGTTTGATCAGACTGAAACGTGAAGAACCGGCAGCCTGGCAAGCGCTTTTGCAGGGTGTGAACGAGGCGGCTCTTCCCGATGCCCACTTCCCCCTCGATGACAGTGGTTCCAGAAAAACGGCCTTCGAAAATCGGTTGCAAATACCCGGCGAGTTCTCCAAGTTCACCTTCGCGCCCGACCAATTCGCCCTCGTAAAAGACTTCTTTCGGCTTTTGACGATGGCTCAAGCGGAAAACGGGAAGTTCATTGCCAAATCCTTTGAATTGCAGATGGCCTACCCATTCCAATTCGCACGATGGGGGGGCGCGACGGGCAACTTGCTCATCCACCCAAACTTCGCCCCACGGTGCAGAGGCCATACACCGGGCCGCCAGATTGACCCCGCGCCCGTAACAGGCGTAATTGGTTTGAATTGCCGCGCCAATAAAGCCCGTATACATGAACTGATAGGTCATTCCGCCACGAATAGGAAAGGGTAAAGCTGCCTGCAAGGCCAGGGAAAAATACATCGCTCGCTCCAGGTCGTTTTCGTAGCTGGTAGGGGTGCCCCAGTAGAGTAGGATATGGCAGCCTTTATCGCCAAACAGGACGCCATTTAAATAACCGCCGTATTGAGCTTGCAATACAAAGACCTTTTGCAGGGTGTTGTCCAGCCGCCCGGCAAGATGGCTTTCTGGCAGGTTGATCATGAGCGAGACAACCTGGCGAAACTCGCCTCGAACCGTCTGGTTGCGGATCGCGGATGGGATAAGCTGCGCGATGATTTCCGGGGTGATAGGGAAGGACTCCGTTGAAGGGGGAGGGGGTGCATCTTTCCGCGAAGGTTTCGTGGGGAATTTGAGGGCACGGATGCGGAAAAAATAGGGAGACCCAATTGTCTCAATCGTCACCGTTGCCCGAAGGATCTGCAACACTTTCGTGCTGATAATAATTTCTCCGGGCCGGGCCATGTTTTCGGCAATGGTGCTATCTTCGATGGCCGAACCATGAAAATAGTATGCAGCTACACGTTCGTGATCCCCCTTTTCGTCTGGCAATACAATCCCCCACTCGACTTCTCCAAAGGCGATCCCCAGCTTGATCTCAAACCGGAAAGTTGCGAATGGTGTGGTCTGTTCAGGGTTTGCGAGCATGTGTCTACGAATGCCCGACGCGGCGTTCACAGCATTCTGGCAAACCTGGAAGTGTTCTCCCGGAAACAGCGCGTAGAACGCATCCCCTGCAAACCCGGTGACAAAACCGCCAAACGCGTAGATTTGTTCGATCAAGGGATCAAAAACAGCCTGAATCGTATCGGCCAGCACTTCGGCCCCAGCCGCGCCCCTTTCAAGCAGCGTTTCCGTTAATGCTGTAAAACCGGAAATATCAACGAACAAACTGGCAGCATCAAAATTCCCGTGCAATTCGTTTTCTGCCAGTTTGTCCAGGATAAATCGAGGAACAAGCGTCTGTGACCAATGTTCTTGCACCCTGGTAGTATATCGAAATTTATGTGGGTTTGGGATTGTTATTACTTAATAGCAACGGAAATAAACAGGTGCGGTAACTTCTCAGCCCAGAGTTGAAATAACCCGAAAAAAGGTGTGCTTGGGGGTGCACACCCCCAAGCGCACTGATGACGGCGTCCGCGCCCGCGATGGCCTCCACCACTTTCCCAACCTCGGTGATTTCGCCCTGCACCACGTGCAGGTTTTCGTGCTTATACCTCAATTTTGCAGGGTTGCGAACGTACGCAGTCACATTATGCCCTGCATCCAGCGCCTGCTCGACGAGATACCGGCCGGTTCGTCCAGTCGCGCCAAAAATCGTAAGTTTCATAATCGTTTCTCTTTTACAAAAGCATCAAGGACAATCATTTAAATCTTTCAGCCCTTGCAAGGTCTCAGCGCTTTCGGAATCTTTGATGTAATCAAAATCATTGATAGCTATTGTCAGTCCATCACACCAGGCTTTGTTCGGCCCGGTCTGTTCCAGAGCACTTGTCAGCCCGTTGTAGCCGTCCGAATAACTATCCAGCAAATTCCGCAGACGGCTCACCTGGTCTTGGGTAAGTTCCCATTCAGTTTTGGTCGGGGCAGGCGTTCTTGTCGCCGTTGGTTCTATGGCAGGTGTTTCCGACGGCAACTCGACAGGGGATTCAGTGACCTGAGTTGTTGGTTCGGCAGTGGGTGCGGGAGGGGGAGGTGTCAAAGTTGGAGGTGGAACAGACGTGGCTGGAACACATGCCGCCAGGAAACATAGAATCAGAATGATCCATCGCTTCATCATAAACTACTCCTTGTTGAATTTCGATACATCCTCCTCCGTGAATACCTGAATTGAACCCGGTTCCAACTGCAACCGGACGGAATCTCCTTCCCGCGGCAATTGTACCCCCGCAGAAAAATCAAACACCAACGCAATCCCATTTATTGTCATCCCCAAGCGCTGAACGCTTCCCCGAAAAGAAATTTCCCCGGCAACTCCCTCCAACTGAAAAGTCTCCTGTTCCCTTGTCAAACGAACCCTGTCCGGGCGGATCAACACCGTAACCTCTTCTTCCTCAAACCGGGGAGGGTCGCTGTTTACCAAAAATTCACCCACCCCCGTCATGATCCGCCACCCCTGTCCCGAACTTTGCACCGTCCCCTCCAAAAGATTCCCAAACCCTAAAAACCGCGCCACGAACGGACTTGCCGGATTCTGGTAAATTTCTTGCGGCGCCCCGATTTGCTCTACCTGCCTCGCTCGCATTACGACCACTCGATCCGCAATCGCAAACGCCTCCTCCTGATCGTGCGTCACATAAATCACCGTCTGCTCAAGCTGGCGCAGAATCCCGCGCACCTCCACCATCAAACGCTCTCGCAGCCCCCGGTCCAGCGCGCCCAACGGCTCATCCAGCATCAACAACCGCGGCTTCGGAGCCAGTGACCGCGCCAGCGCCACCCGCTGTTGCTCCCCGCCTGAGAGGGTAGAAACGTCGCGTTTCTCGAAACCTGGCAAGCCGACGAGATGCAGGAGTTTCTCTACCTCCTCCCCCCTCTCCCAATGAGAGAGGGGAGCGAAGCGCTGCTTCGCTTGGGGGTGAGGGAGAAACCGCAACCCAAACGCCACATTTTCCCCCACATTCATATGCGGGAACAACATGTAATCCTGAAACATCAACCCAAACCTGCGTTTGTGTGTCGGCATTCCGGCAAGCGAATGGCCCTCCCAAAGAATCTCCCCTCCGTCCGGCGCCTCCAACCCGGCGATCAGGTTCAACAGCGTGGACTTCCCGCACCCACTCGGCCCCAACAACGCGACAATTTCTCCCCGCGCGACATCAAACGAAACGCCATCCAGCGCGCGGGTTTCGCCAAATGATTTTTGAACATTCCGTAAAGAAAGAACTGGATTCATGTCACAAAACCAAACAGCTAATCGTCATAAGTTATGACCGTGATTATAACGACAATCTCCAATCCTTCGGCTTCTCTCAGGACAAGTCTCTAATCTCAAATCAACAAATCAGCGATTTCAAATACACAATCAAAGGAGTTTAAAATGACCCCCACCCTCCTCATCACCGGCGGCTCCGGCAACTTAGGCCGCAAACTCATCCCCCATCTGCTTAAAGAAGGCTATTCTGTCCGCGTTTCCAGCCGCAGCGACCGCAAACCCAACTTCTTTCCTGAAGCAGAATGGGTACGCGCTACCCTCGAAACCGGCGAAGGACTGGCCGAAGCGGTGCGCGGTGTTGATACGATCATCCACGCGGCGTCGGACGTGATGAACGCAAAAAAAATAGACGCAGTGTACCTGCTCCGGGAAGTGTTCGACTACGAATATGCCGAAATCGCCAAAATTGTAGACAAAACCGAAGACAACTGCCACCAGGTCTTCAGCCGTGCCAAACACTACATCACCCAACGTCGCCCGCGCTTTAAACCCAATCCCGAAGAGGAGCACCGTCTCGTCGAGCAGTTCCTGGAAACCCTCAATGGTGGAAACATGGATGACCTGCTCGAAATCCTGGCCCAAGACATCGTCGTCTACTCGGACGGGGACGGGAAAGCGTTTGCGGCCAAGAAACCGGTCGTGGGGATTGAACTGGTCGCCCGGTTCTTCTTCGGCATCGTCAAACAGGCTCCTCCCAGTTTGGAGGTGAGATTTGCCGGCTCGAATGGCCTGCCATCATCAACTTTATTGACGGGGTTCCCCACAGCGTGCTGGCGTTCCAGATTTTCGACGGGCGGATTCAGAATGTGTTTGCGGTGTTGAACCCGGATAAGTTGAGGAATGTTCGTTTTTACACGACAAACGACTAATCTTCCTGCTAGTTTGAAATGGGCCAGAGAAATAAGGCCATTAACACGACGATGATCGCAACGAGAATCGTTAGAGGAGTACCTACTTTTAGAAAGTCGTTAAACTGATACCGCCCAGGGCCATATATCAATAAATTTCCGTGATGTCCAATGGGGGTTAGAAAGGAAACGACAGCTGCCATGGCTACGGCAATTACATAAGGTTGGGGAGATTGGTCGAGCGCCAAAGCGAGAGAAACCGCGACCGGCCCAAGCAAAGCAGTTGTCCCTGCATCAGACATCAACTGAGTGATAATTGCAGAGATGACAAATAAAATGAGTAAAACAAGAAAAGGGGGCCATCCAGCGACTATCGTTTGCAACCAACTGGCGATTAATTCAGATAGCCCGGTTTTCACCATAGCTAACCCCAAAGGAATCGCACCTGCAATAAATACATAAATGCGTGTATCTATGGATTTATATGCCTGTTGAAGCGATATACACCTGGTCAGGATCACGGCAGTTGCTCCCGCTAACAAAGCAATGTCCACCGGAAGCAGATTGAATGCTGCCGCCAGAACGGTCACAATCATAATGCCCCCGACTAACCCGGCCTTATAGCGGCGCTGGGGTTCTCCATGAAATGGAGCGAGCATGAGAAAAGCACGGGTTTCATTTAACCGGCTGATGGCTGCTTTATCTCCCATCAGCACCAGAACATCTCCGGGGCGCAATGCCACGCGGGAAAGTTCTGCGCGCATCCACCCTTTTTGCCGCCATATTCCAACGACTAATAAACCATATCGCCGTCGAAAGTCTAATTTTGCCAGGGTTTGCCCCACCAGTTCAGAACTGGGGGCAACGACTGCCTGCACAAGCTGTTTTTGACCATTATCATCGTCCTTCTCGGTGCCATTCCCGTTTTCCTGGTACTTTACGACAGGATGCAAGGCCATTCCTGGTGCTTCCTGGATGGCGGCCAATTCCTCCGGTGTCGTCCGTACCGTGAGCACATCTCCTTCCCGGACCTTTCGCGAGCGGAACGGTTTGGGTGTAATACGGCCGAACCGCAGCCACGTGACTACTTTAAAATGGTGGCTATCTTCATTCTCTATTTCCTCAATGGTTTTTCCGATAAAGTCCGAACCAGTCAAAACCAGGATTTCTGTGTAATATCCATCCAGACGAAAACTTTCCCCATCTATATCGCCCGCTGGCCGATCAGGGAGAAGGAAGCGGCCTGCCAGAAGCATAAACAGGATACCGGCAACGGATATAACCAACCCAATGGGAGCAATAGAAAATATCCCCAACCCCGATTGCCCGGCTTGTTTGAGCAGGCTATCCGCAATGAGGAAAGCGGGTGCGCCCAGGATGGTGATCGTGGTTCCCAGAGAAGCTGCAAAGGACATTGGCATGAGCAATCGAGAAGGAGAAATGTTTTGCTCCCGGCAAAGTTTAAGGGTGACGGGGAGCATTATGGCTGTAATCGTTACGTGATGTGTAAAGGCGGATAGGGCCGCGACGGCCAACATCATCACGACCATGACCCGGTTGTAGCCTTGCCCCGCAACTTGAACGATCCAATTCCCAATGTGGTCAGAGAGACCTGTAGCGTAGAAAGCCCCACTGAGAACAAAGATCGCCGCAATTACAATCGCCGGTTCACTACTGAACCCAGATAAAGCCTCTTCTGGCCCCAAAATTCCTGAAACCGCCAGGGCGACGATGATTATAACAGCGGTCAAATCCACCCGAATTTTTTCGGTTATTAGAAGGAAAAAAGCCGCGATGAGGATGAGAATCAATAATACCTGATGAAGATCAAGGGGAATGTTCATAACGGTTTTCGCTTTATACAGTTTTCAGAAAAATTACTTGGGCTCGCAGTTACATTCTATACAGGCAAATTTACCGAAACACAGTAATTGAAATTCTCTGTTTCCTCAAATTTCATTTCCCCTTTATGCGCGAGCACAATCCGATGGGCTAACACGATTCCAAACCCAAGTCCCTTTCTCAGGCGAGGATGGTTTTCAAAATTCTGTTTCGTTGTTTCCAGAGTATCATCAAGAAGAATGAATGGATTGATTTTAGGGCCAGAATCAAACAATCTAATCTTGACAACCCTGCCCTCCCACAGCGTTTCCACCATAATCTTCGAGGATGGCGGAGAACATAAGATACTGGCGTAAATGAGATTACCTAAGGCTTGAGCGAGTCGATCTGGATCAGCATAAATATCTGACAGATTTTCACTAAAATGGAGTTTCCATTGGAGCTTTTTTTCTGGGGCAATTTCTTGCCAGGTAGCCAAAATGGTTGTTAACCATTTAGAAAGATTGATTTTACGGCGGCTAAGTTTGATTTTCCCCGTTCGAATGCTTTGTAACAGAATCCAGTTTTCAAATAGATAGCGAAGGTAACGAAGTTCATTATCCATTCCGCCAAGCAGGTCACGGCGCAGTTCAGGATCCTGAACTGCGCCGTTCAATAGGGCCTGGTTTGCAGAAAGCGTTCCCCCCAATGAACTGCCAATATCTGTAACAAGGCTGGGTAACAACAATTTTTCCATGTTTTCCAGGAATGTATTCACGTCAACCTGCCCCATTTGATCATTGGTCGTAACTCCTTTTGAAAGCTAATCCTAACAACTACCGTCTCAGGTATATAACTCTACGCCGGAGCAGAAGGCTGGCAATTCCCGTAAAGATGGCCGAACCGAGGGTTGCCCATACGATGGGAATCGTTTGACCTTCAACGGTGACAGGAAGCAGGAGGGGTAATCCAAAAGATTGGGCCATCCATTGGCCGATAATCGCACCAATGAAGCCCACGACCATGGAGACCAGACATCCCCCGAGCGTGTATCCTGCAATTGCCTGTCCTAAAGCCCCAACGACGGCAACGATCAAAAGGTAGATGAGAAATCCAACGAGTGTCATATTGCACCTCCAATGCGAATTTACATTAGGGTAGCAAAGATTTTCGTCGGATGCCTTAAGTTTGGCTTTCCGCAACCTTAAGGAAGGCTTAAGGGAATCGTCTGATGTGCGCTGAACTCTCGAAAAAAGTTCGGTTCTTTGGGAAACGGCGGGGAGGCAACCACGGCAAATCCCAAAGAGCCAAAAGTTCTATTCAGTTTATGAGTCAAAGTGTGGAATGAATTTGTACCCTTTCCCCCGTACCGTGATGATCCGCTCAGGATATTTTGGATCATCTTCAATTTTTTCTCGTAACCAACGGATATGGACATAGACAACCTGAGGTTGCCCTTCATATTCTGCGCCCCATACCTGATTGATGAGGGAGTCGACCGAAACGACTCGTTCGGGTTCTATGGCCAACGCGTGGAGCAAATCAAACTCCCGAGGCGATAAGTTTAGCTCTTCTCCGCGCAAGGTTGCAACAAAACGGATTGGGTTAATCTCTAAATCTCCTACGGAGATGGGGGTATGGATGGCTGCTTCAGCGGGGTTTTTGATGCGTCGAAGAACCGCTCGGATCCGGGCAATCAAAATGGGCAAATCAAATGGTTTGGTGATGTAATCATCTGCGCCAAGCTCCAACCCTAGAGCCTCGTCGAATTCACGGCGTCGCGCCGTTAAGAAGATGACGGGAAATGTATGTTGGGTTTTTAATTTTCGTAAAGCTTCGAGGCCATCCATCCCTGGCAGACCAATATCCATGAGAACCAGGTCTGGTGGATCACGCCGGACGATCTCCAGGGCATCTTCGGCATTTGAGGAGGAAGTGACTTGATAGCCAGCTTGTTCCAGATTAAATGCAAGACTGCGGCGTAAGAGTTTTTCATCTTCGACCAATAAGATATGATCAGCCATCATTCACATCCTTTGTTGGGGGAAATAGAGGCAGGATGAAGGTAAATGTTGCTCCTTTTCCCGGATTATTTCTGGCCCAAATTTCTCCCCCATGGGTCTGAACAGCCATCCGACAAAAAGCCAGTCCTAATCCACTTCCGCTTTCTTCCTGTAATCCGGCGGAAAATTTTTCAAAAAGACGGGTTTCAATTTCAGGAGGAATCCCTGTGCCCGAATCTTTGATAGAAATCAACACAAACTGATCCTGCGGAAGATGGGAGACTTCCCTTTCCAAATTCCCCTTCGTATCCAGGCATTTTGCACTCATCATCACGCGTCCCCCCTCTGGCGTAAACTTGAGGGCATTATCAATCAGGTTTTGTAACACGCGCTCTATTAACCGGATATCCCCTTCAATGGGTGGAATATCGCGGGAGATACGCCTGGATAGATGTATGTTTTTTTCCTGAGCCAATGGAGTCTGCGCCTTAATCACTTTTTGAACCAACCTTGAAATTGAAAATGGCTTAGGCTCAAGCGGTACTCCTTCCCGTTCTAGTTTATGTACATCCAAAATATTATCCACTAACCGCGTCATTTTTCTTGCCCCAAGATAAGAGAACTCGATCATTGCAGATTGGTAAGGGGACAAGTTTTTCGTCTCATTGTAGAGCAACCCACTCAATGAGGACCGGATCGTCGCAAGTGGGTTGCGTAAATCATGAATGAGCGCATGGACCAACTCATCCCGCAAATTTTCCAGTTTTTGGATTTCCGCGATTTTCTGTTCAAGCGTTTTGTCTTTTTCTCGTAAGGCATCGAGAACTTGAACAAGTTCCTGATTTTGCTGGAGAATTTCTTCCAGCAAGGAGAGGGGCATCTCACTTGTGAGCGTCTCACGCCATTCCTTCACATCCTCTTTTGTCACATAGGATGTCCAGGAAGGAAACGGTTGCGCAAGCACAACCCCAATAGGTTTTCCTTCTTCAGCCTGAATTGAGAATCGGGTTGCAAGATTTTGTGTGCTACCCAGCCACTTTAGTAAATCTGGTCTGGATAAGGGGGGCTGTTGGCGTTGATCAACGGACGGAATGAAGTTTTTGGACTCTCGAAGGGTAACTTGAAGCCATTGTTTTTCCTCCTCATCATGGATGTCGTAAGAAATATGAACACATTGACAGTAATAGTGCAGGCTTTGTGCGATTTGAGAGACTGCCGTAGTAAGTCGAGCATGATTCCCGATGGACAATTTGACCAGACGGGCAAGTTTTTGTGTCCATTGGCGAGCCAATTGAACCTCTTGCTGATTTTGGATCCATAGTTCTCCAATGTGGATCATATTCTAAATATAACATATCAATTCGGTTATTGAAACAACGAGTTTTCAATGAAAAAGCAACGGAAATCCCTTAAGGTTGTTTTGGTCAACAGTAGTATGTACACCCCCAAACACACCTTTTTTTCGGGAATCTCGTTGTTCACACTTTCGTTGACGAATACAGAAATCCCTTAAGGTCGCCTTAAAGTGAATAAAAGGGTGAGTTAAGGACATGCAAAGTTGAACTTGTTATCATCAGGATCAAAACCCGAAAGCAGATGCAAAATTCCAAGTGCCAGGGCTGAGTTGGGAAATGCTTAAAAGTCCTGTGGCGAAGAATGCCCTAGCCTCCTCTTCTACATAGCAGCCCTGGCACTTGTTTTTTCGAAATGCTGAATTCGAGAATCAATCCCTATTCAGTAACACCAAGGAGATAAACATGGATACCACGACTTTAATTATTACACTTGCAACCATCGTCATTGTCATCGTCGGATTACCTCTGGCATTTGTATTTATCCGCAGGCAACGGACGCAGCAGTTACAAAAAGCGTTCGGCCCTGAATATGACCGCATGAGCCATGAAATGGGGAACCAACGGCAAGCGGAGAAAGAACTAGAAGAACGGCGAAAAAGAGTTGAGTCTTTACAACTACGGACACTAACCACGGATGAGAGTCAACGTTTTCAAAGGGACTGGATTCAAACACAAACCGAGTTCGTAGATAACCCAAGTAGGGCAGTAGAAAAAGCTCATCACCTGGTCGTCGAAGCCCTTTTAGCGCGCGGCTATCCGAACAGCAAATATGAAGATCGGGTCGCGGATATCTCTGTGGATTATCCTGAATTGGTTTCAAATTATCGTAATGCCCGCGCCATCAGGAAGCATGACCAACAAAACGGAGCAACCACGGACGAACTCATGTTGTCGTTTACCCAATATCGTAGTTTGTTTGAAGAGTTGATACAGCCTGAAGAAAATGGAAGTTGATTTCCATTTCTTCGAAGGAGCTATTGAATGTACAAATTTAAAGTTCTCTCCAAATCAAATTGGGAAGGCAAGGATGATTTTTACGCGATTCAAACTTGTGCGATGTCTGTTCGATGTCAGCAGAAACCAACAAACGAAGATTTCGTCTTTCACCGGGCAACTCAGATGCCCAGTGGACATCCCATTGCCTTGTTGGTCGTGTGTGATGGCATGGGCGGCTACCAGGTTGGAAGTTTTGCAAGCGAGTTGGCCACGCATATTGTGACGACAGAGATTGGGAAATTATTTCCCCATGAAGACTTCCTCCATACCCATATCGAACAGCCCACTATTCCCAGGGCTAGTAAATTGCAAACCTGGCTAAAGGAAACTGTCCAAGAGGCCAATCGCCTGATCTTTGAATACGCAAGTAACCAGCCGGAAATCAGGCATTCCGGTACCCGGATGACACTCGCTTTAATACAATGCAGGACAGCTTATATTGCCCATGTTGGAGACACGAGGGCGTATTTGTGGCGAAATTTTGAATTAACCCAAATCACAGAGGATCATTCCATCGCAGCCGAGTTGGAGAAAGGGGGGATTCTGGAACCAACTAAAGCTCTAAATCATCCCTTCCGAAAAATTCTTTTCCGGTCAGTTGGAACCCAACCAGAAGTCAAGCCAGAAATCTACACCATCTCCCTACGGCCTGGGGACAAATTGATGCTTTGCTCGGATGGACTGTGGAACGCGTTTGATGATGTTCATCCCTTAGCGGATATTTTGGAAAATGATTTTCACCCAAACAATCTTAGTGCCATGCTCATTGATGAAGCACGAGTCCGAAATAACCGGGATGATATTAGTGTCGCACTGGCATGTGTAAATACCCTTTCTTGAGATTGAACGATATGGAGGATAAGGTCGATGACAACATACTCGAACGATGATCAAATGCCCTTTCTTGCAGAGCTCGATATGCAAGAGTGGTTCGTTACTCCTGGCAAGTCCACCTACATTCCTGTACAGTTGGCTAACCAGGGGACCGCCACAAAAATTTTACAGTTGTCAGTCAGCGGGATCCCAGCCCATTGGTTGGAAATGGTTCCCGAAAAAGTGGTTGTCTTGCCAGGCGAGCAAAAAGAGGTCGCGTTGGTTGTCCAACTGCCCGATGCCCCCATGACGAAGACAGGACGCTACCCCATTCAAGTCACGGTGATGCAAGCGGAGAACGACAGCGAAAAAGTCGTTTTAAAAGGCACTTTGACAGTAGCAGCGTATGAAGTCCAGGGCAGGATTGCCATCCTGATGGACGCTCTCCACTTTTCAGTCGCCCCCGGGGCTGCGGTTATCGTGAACATTAAATTGATCAACCAGGGTCTTGAAGAAGATACATTCCAGTTGGCAGTGGATGGCATACCGGCAGCCTGGGTTTCCACCGCAACTCCATCGCTACGATTACGTCCTGGAGAACAGAAACCTGTTTCCATCCTTATTCGGCCAGCGCGTCACTTTCAAAGTCGGGCGGGACGGCATCCGTTCAAGTTGCGGATCGTCAGTCAACTGAACCCTTCTGAAGCTGCAGTGGTGGATTGTGTCTTAACCATTGAGGCTTACTCCGAATTTAAGAGTCAACTCATACCCGAAAAAGTGCTAATAGGGGAAAACGTTCAGATGGTCATTGAGAACTCAGGGAATATCCCTGATTCCTATTCCTTGACCTGGGCCAGCACAAACCAGGACTTGGGATTTGAATGGACGGGTGATTATCTTTCAGAAAATAACCCCCAAATAGACGAAGAAGGCGCTGTAAAAGTACGAATCCCACCTGGAGATAAGGCTGTACTCCATTTCCAGCCCAAACTTCAAACCGGGCTTAATCTGATAGGCAATCTTGTTTATCCATTTAAAGTCAATGTTGAGGCGACGAATAGCGTTGTTCAGTCCCACGCAGGGGAAGTGGTCAGCCGGGGATTGATCCCCGTATGGGTTGTTCAGGTGGGAATAATGGTGCTACTGGGCACAATGTGTTTGGCTGGTTTTTTCCTCGCTCGCGGTAACCTGATTTCTACTCAAGCCACGGAAACAGCCCTTGCGGCTATAGCCGGTTCTACCCAAACCGTCGAATTCTCCGCATCTCAAACCGCGGCTGCAACCCAAACCGCGTCCGCCAATATGACTCAAGCTGCTGAAGCTGGCCAAGAGGATTCAGATGGCGATGGATTGACTAATGATCAAGAAGCGGAATTCGGAACCGATCCGTTGCTTGCAGATACGGATAACGATGGATTGTTCGATGGTGTTGAAATTGCCGGGATGACAAATCCATTGAATCCCGACACAGATGGGGATACCCTGACGGATGGCGACGAGGTGCAGCGTGGTACGGATCCCCGTAGTCAGGACACGGATACAGATTCACTTTCCGATGGGCAAGAAATCCAACTTGGAACAAATCCGCTCAACCCCGACTCGGATGCCGATGGTCTTTCGGATGGAAGTGAAACACCCCCCTGTCCTGATCCACTCAACCCGGACTCCGATAATGACGGTCTCATTGATGGGCAAGATTTTGAACCTTGCGATCCCAATAATCCATCTTTGACGGAGACAGCTATTGCTGCGAGCCCCACAGAAACGCCTGTCCCTCCTGCTGAAACCCCGACAGAAGCTCCAACCGATGTGCCTACCGAGTTACCCACTGAGCCCCTGGAACCAACTTCCACTTCTGAACCACAAATTCCTCCATTGGATGGGGTCATGGCTTTGATCTCCACTCGGGATGGTAACCCGGAAATTTACACTTTGCACCTTGCTGATAACAGTTTGACGCGCTTAACCATTGATCCTGCGGTAGAAGCCCAACCATCCTGGTCGCCAGATGGCAGTCAGATTGCTTTCGCTACCAATCGGGATGGTAATTTTGAAGTCTATTTGATGAATGCGGATGGAACTGGTTTGGTAAACCTGACCAATAATGGCAGTGATGATTTTGACCCGGCCTGGTCACCGGACGGAACACAAATCGCTTTCGCTTCGAATCGCGATGGGAACAATGAGATCTACATCATGAATGTGGATGGAACCGATCCACATAATGTGACTAGCAACCCTGCGGATGATTCTCAGCCGAGCTGGTTCATTAAAGGTGGACTACTTCCAACCGTCCGAATCGCATTCACGTCGGATCGAGACGGGAATCAAGAGATTTACTCGATGAATCCGAGTGGGGTAGATCAAAATAATCTGTCCAATAACCCGGCAGATGATCATTCACCGGCTGGATTATCCGATCTTGGATTAATCATTTTCACCACGAATCGAGATGGGAATCAAGAAGTTTATGTCATGTCGGATGATGGCTCATCTCAATCAAATTTAACACACCAACCTGCTGAGGATTGGGCACCGACATGGGCTAATGCAGAATGGGTCGCATTTGTTAGCACTCGAGATGGAAATCAGGAGATTTATATTGTAAATGGTGATGAGCAGTATAACCTTACTGCCAACCCTGCAGACGATTACGATCCAGGCTGGTTTACGCCATAAATACTTGGAGGAAGGAGAAATAAAAATGAAAATCCCCCGCAAACTTGGAACTTTATTGCTTGCGATATGGCTGATCCTGATCGGATTATCGGGATTTGTGAGCCTGGGTGATCTGGCCAGGATTAAGGAGTAACTTTTGTGAATCAATACCTTCAGTCCAACCTGGACCTCGCCCAAATTTTAGAAAGCCACCGGGGAGAGTGCCACGTGATTGTGTTGCATGACTTCCCCGATCCGGATGCCATCGCCTGTGCCTTTGCACACCGACAGATCAGCAAAGAATTCGAGATTGAAGCGGATATTATATACACCGGGGAGATCAGTCACCAGCAGAACCTGGCCCTGGTCAAATTACTGGATAACGAATTGTTTGTGTATGAGGAGTCGATGGACATGGGGAAATATCAAGCGGCGATTTTTTTAGATCATCAAGGAGCAACGGTTGAGGAGGTTATTTCTGCATTGGAAAAGGCGAATGTTCCCATCCTTCTTGTTGTGGATCATCATAAACCTTATGATCGTTTGACCCCAAAATTCAGTGAAATCATTGAAACTGGGTCAACTGCCACGATATATGCCTATTTCCTGGAAAGAGGGGTGATAGAACTGGATAAAACGGATACGAACCTTACCTTAATGGCAACATCTCTTTTGCACGGTATCCTGACAGATACAGGTGGTTTTATTCAGGCAGATGCCCAGGATTTTCATGCGGCAGCCTTCTTAAGTCATTACCGGGATGCAGATATTCTGAACCAAATTATGAGTCAGGAACGAACCAAACATGTCCTGGATGTCATTCAAAGCGCCCTGGAAAATCGGGAAACTATCGAGAATTTCTCTGTTGCAGGGATTGGGTACGTCCGAGCAGGGGATCGTGATGTTATTCCGCAGGCTGCAGATTTTCTCTTGACGGAAGAAAATGTCCATACGGTGGTTGTCTATGGGATAGTAAAAGATGATGAGCATGAGGAGACTTTGGTAGGGTCTTTACGGACATCCAAATTTATCCTGGATCCGGATAAATTTATTAAGGACACTTTCGGCAAAGGTGTTGATGGTATGTATTTCGGCGGGGGGCGCAAATCTGCAGGCGGGTTTGCCATCCCGGTCGGGTTTTTATCCAATGGCTCCAGTGAAGATTTCCAGAAACTAAAATGGAAAACTTATGACGCACAAATCAAGCACAAGATTTACGCGAAAATCGGTGTCAACGATGAGAATGATTTTTGACGATATCCGATAAAAACGGAAGAATCGAACTCTAAATAACACAGACCACAAATAGGCTCGCCAGGACAACCTGATTTGTGGTCTGTTTTGTTACATCTTCTGATAAAAATGTATGATGGTTCCTTTGTTATTTTCCCGTTTAGTTGCCCAAACAACGGCTTAAGACAGCGCCAAAGATCATGATCAGGAGGATGAAACCTAGAAACCTTCTTCGCCGGAATCTTCTAAGTCGGTTAGGCCATAACGGTGAGGCACCTAATAACAACAATGCTAAAACGATGAGTAATATGATGCCCATAAAAATTCTCCTTTTTTCCCTGGGGGTCAACATTCCAAGGGGTCCAGTTATAGTGGCGGTGCAAGGCAATTTCCTTCTCGCGGGAACTGGTGCTACTTCTAAAGTATATCAGCTTACTTTTGCTTCGTCCTTAAGAAGTCCCGCGTTTTTCTTTAAGATGACCTTAAACCTCCATTTAATAGAAAAAATGTAACTACTCAGCCGGCGAGGGGATTAGCCCGAAAAAAAGGTATGCGTGGGGGTGTAGACCCCACGCATACCTTTTTTTCGGGAAACCTTCTCTCTTAGCCTGAGCAGTTACGAACAAATGATGATATATCCC
>DATDOR010000160.1:0-4393 GCA_035293165.1 Anaerolineales bacterium
CTCGTCTGGGAACGGTACGCATGGCGACGGGACAAAATGTTTTAATGAAGGCGCCGTCATCGAAACCTGGGATGTCACGGAAATCCCCCCGCATTGTCCCCACTGCGGTGGTTATCTGCGCCCGGACGTGGTTTGGTTCAACGAATCCCTCCCTGCAGATGCGATCAACACTGCGTACGACAAAGCCGACTCTGCCGAAGTTTTCTTCTCCATCGGCACCTCCGCCGTCGTCCAGCCCGCCGCATCCCTGCCCATCGTTGCCCTGCAAGGGGGTGCAGTGACCGTCGAAATCAACCCCGTTCCCACACCCTTGACCGGACGGATGGCATTCATCCTGGAAGGCAAAGCGGGGGAGGTGCTGCCGGAGTTGGTGAAAGCGGTATGGGGAAAGTAGGTATTTATATTCAAAATTATAAAACGAAGTGGTACAATTCTATTACGCTCTATTAGGTGATGAGGCTCACCCAAACCGTTGCGAACTGTAACTGATAGCCTCTACTGCGGATCGCAGTAGAGGCTTTTTCTTTGTCAGGAGCGCGCATGGCAAAATACATGATCATTGGCCTGGGAGGCTTTTTAGGGGCGCTCTCCCGCTACGTCGTCAGCGATTGGGCGGCGCAGAAATGGGGCGCAGCCTTTCCCTACGGGACGCTGATCATCAATCTGGCAGGGAGCTTCTTGTTAGGGCTGTTCCTGGCTGCCTCCACCGAACGGCTGCTGATAGACCCGCGCTTACGCTTGTTTTTGGCAACCGGTTTCCTGGGCGCGTTCACCACCTTCTCAACGTTGACTTACGAAAGCGCAGAACTGATGTTGAATGGGGGACGCGGGGTAGGGTTGGTCAACCTGGCAGGGAGTGTAATTTTAGGCGCATTGATGGCCTTGCTGGGCATCTGGCTTGGTAAACAGTTGTAACGTCAGGAGATTTGAGATGCGTATGGTTGGCACCGGCAAACGAATCATCATTTACATCGGCGAAAGCGACCGCTGGCAGGGCAAACCGCTCTACATGGCCTTGCTGGAAACGCTCAAAGAAGCCGGGTTGGCTGGCGCTACGGTAACACGCGGCGCAGCCGGGTTTGGCGCACACTCTCGCATTCATACCGCTGCAATTGAGCGTCTTTCCGAAGATCTGCCCTTGATCGTTCAAGTGGTAGATACCCCTGAACAAATTGAAAAAGCGCTCACACTTGTCGGCCCCATGGTGCGGGAAGGGTTGATCACCGTGGACGAGGTTGAAATAGTCAAATACACCCACCGGTACTTGCAACCCTTGCCGGGCGATAAACGCGTTGGGGAAGTCATGACGCGCGAAGTGCATTCCGTTTCCCCGGACACGCCTCTGGCCGAAGTGCTGAACCTGATGCTGATAAATCTGCTCAAAGCCGTTCCAGTGGTAGGCAATGACCAAAGGGTGATGGGGATCATTACCGATGGCAATCTACTCGCGCGCGGCGGGGTGCAAGCGCGGATCGCCATCGCCGAGCGGCTCGATCAACACACCCTGCAAGCCCAATTGGGCACCCTACGCGAAGAAGGGAAAACGGCCCACCAGGTGATGACCACCCCCGTGATCACCGTGCCCGAAACGGCAACGCTGGCTCATGCCACCCACCAGATGGCCGAACACAACCTTAAAAGGCTGCCCGTTGTGGATGCGAGGGGGCGGCTGGTCGGGATGATCAGCCGGGTAGATGTGCTCCGCACGGTCTCGGAAGCGCACTCAGAAGCTGGCCATCCTGCGCCCCCCTCGAAGGTTGGGCAAACGGTCGGAGAGGTCATGGATCGGGACGTCCCCATTGTCGCTCTGGATACTGATCTGACCGGCCTGGTCGAAAAGATGATTTCTGCCGGATTGAAACGCGTCATCGTCGTGGATGGAACAGGCCAGGCGGTAGGGGTGATCACAGATGGGGATTTGGTCGCTCGCATCGCCCCCGAAGCGCGTCCCGGCTTACTCCAGGCGCTAACCAGGCGATTACGTGGAAGACCCCGGCTCCCTGACGTGAACGCGGCCCAACTGATGTCCCCTGGTGTCCTCAGTGGACTACCTGACACGCCCGTTGTGGACGCGATCCAGCAGATGCTCGCCCAGAAACGCAAACGTTTTTTGGTGGTGGACGAAGCCGGCAAACCGCTAGGGATGGTGGACCGCCAAATGCTCCTGCGTGCAGTGATCGGAGGCTGAAGCCAGGTTTTTGTCTTTGGGTGCATGATCAGAAATTCTTTGAGGGGATGGTTCACCATCTCCCATGCGGCGATGAGGCTCGCCATGCTCTTGAGAGCAAAACCCGCCGGTTCACCGGCTAATAGCCTCTACTTGGAATCCACAAAGTTCTGGAGTAGAGGCTTTTTTATTGCCAGGCTGAATCAATTTTCGGCGGCACCTACGAGGATAACCTTGGAAACGAATGAAACCCTGATTAACCTTCAAATCGAACATGCCGGGGGGCCTCATGCGCGGTATGAGAATTGGGAAGACCAGTTGCGCCTCCTGGAGGTCATCTACCCGGAAGCGCGTTATCCCGGAGACCTGTGCAGGGTTATCGAAACGCTAGGAACAAATGACACGCCGTTGGGTGCGCTTCTTCTGGGAAATGTCTCCCATCCGGCGGGGTGTCTGGTTTGGGGTCGGCCGCTGGGATTAATCGAAATCGAGGCCAATCCTTTGAAAGAACAGTACGTGGTGGCGGTCTCTGCAGACGATCCATACTTCGCTGGGGTGGAAACCCTTGAACAACTGCCTCCAACGCGCCTGGAGACCCTCCGCCTCTTTTTACAAATGGAAAGGGAGATGGCCGGGGCAGCGATCCGGTGGGGGTCTTTCGAGGAATCCCTGATAGTCATCCGGGCGGCCAGACAAAAATTTCGCCTGGCGCAGGCGGAACTCGCGAAACTCCAATCCCTGGAACCAGCCTGGAAACCCGCGCGAGGGGTGTGTTCTACCGGAACCCAGGAAGCGGAACGGTACACCCGCGCCGAATACACTTTCCATACCCTGCCATACCGGTTTCAAAAGTACGTAGAAGAATATCTGGCCCTCAACGAACGCATCCTCTTTGGCTTGCAACGTCCGGTCATACGAAGCGCCATCCAGCGCGCCTGGCTGGGCCGCAAACGCCTGCAAGAGGGTATATTGCTCCTCAGCAGCCAACAGGTTACACAAGTGGTCGAGTTGATGCCCCCTGACCGGGCGGGGATTTTTTACGGGTTCATCGCCCGCGGCAGTGTGCCGGAACGGCTGGAAGCCGCCGAAGTCGTCAGGCTGTCCGGGGATGTTGTGGGGCTAACACTGGTTTTGGGCGCCTCTGGCGGGCGGGAGGAAATGATCTGGGAATTTCCAGGGGATCAGGAGACTGGCGTGCAGGCCGCGCGCGACTTCCTGGCAAACTGGCTGCCAACCACCCCCGGCCTGGACAAACGCCTCCGCCGGGCGACGCCTCCCGATCCACCTGAAACGCTGCCCCTTTTAAGGGACCCTGCCGCCAATCACCCCGAAGAAACCCGTATCCTGGCAGAGCGGCTCCAGGCTGCACGCCAGGCATCTTTACGGCCCTGTGAAACGATTTTAGCCCATGCGCTGCTCCCGGCCTGGATCAAAGGACGCGGGACGGCCTCCCTCTTTACCGTCACCACCCAGCGGGTCCTGGTCACACCCGATCCAGAACCCGCTGACGGAGCGCGCCTGACGTTGAACATTCCCCTGCATGCCATCTCCTCGCTGGAGTTTTGTTCAACGCTGCTGGTGGCTTATCTGAAATGTTTCATTCCAGAAAACGGCCAGATCACGATTCAAAAAATCTCCTTTGGGAAGACCCTGGCCGCGATGAACGATTGTTTTCGGGTACTCCGGCAGGCGATGGCTGTCATCCCAGTTCAACAACAGGAGTTAGAACATGATTGACGATTTCACCCAGATCATCCTCGTCCGGCATGGCGAGACCGCTTGGAATCGGGAAGAACGCTTTCGCGGGCGGGCTGATGTCCCCCTCAACGAAACCGGGCTGGCGCAAGCCTGGGCCACGGGGGAACGGATCGCGGCCAGTTGGCAGGTCGCGGCCGTCTACGCCAGCCCCCTCTCCCGGACGGTTAAAACCGCCGAAGCGATTGCTGGATTTTTTGAACTGCCGGTACAGGCTGTGTCAGATTTGGTGGATATTGATTATGGCCTGTGGCAGGGATTGACTCCCGCTGAGGTAGCGTCCCAGTGGCCTACGATGTTGAATTTATGGCATAAAGACCCTCATTTGATCCATCTCCCTACCGGAGAAAAATTGTCAGAGGTCCAAAAGCGAGGGTTTTCTTTCGTAAAAACCTTACTGCCTCTTTATCCCGGCAAAACGGTGGTCCTCGTCGGACACACCGTCATCAACCGCGCCATTCTGTTGGAAGT
>DATDOR010000161.1:0-10104 GCA_035293165.1 Anaerolineales bacterium
CGCAGGTGGCAAACAGTGTAGCTTGAGAGAATGTCCGAAAAAAAGGAGGTTCGTGGTGTACACCACGAACCTCCTTTTTTTCGGACATTCTCTCAAGCTACACTGTTTGCCACCTGCGCCCCATATTCCATGAGTGCATCGCGCATCGCCTCTGTGCGGCCTTCTGCATATACACGTAGCACCGGCTCGGTGCCAGACGGGCGTATAAGCAGCCATGAGTCGTCGCTCATAATGTATTTGGTACCGTCCGCGGTATCCACACTGGTGACCGTTTCCCCGCCAATGGCAGCAGGGGCATCGTCTACCAATTGCTGCGCCATGGCTTTTTTGTTCACCGGGCGGCTCAGGCGGAGGTCTTTGCGCTCATAGAAAGCTGGCCCCACATCCTTGAGTAAATCTTCGACGAGATCGTGCAAGGTTGCGCCAGATTTCGCGACGATTTCGATCATCAGCAGACCCAGCAAAACCCCATCGCCTTCAGGGATGTGGCCCTTGAATGAAATGCCGCCGGATTCCTCGCCGCCAATCAACACATCATCTTTAAGCATGTAATCGGCGATGTGGTTAAATCCAACGGGGGTTTCATAGATAGGCACGCCATATCGGGCAGCCAGCCGGTCGAGCATCCGGGTGGTCGAGACGGTGCGGACGACGGAGCCGATCATTCCGCGTTTTTCGACCAGATGGCGCAATGCCAGAGCCATGATTTTGTGCGGGTCTACGAAGTTCCCGCGCTCGTCCATCGCCCCTATCCGGTCAGCGTCCCCGTCTGTGGCAACGCCGAACGTCCCCAGCCCGGTCGAGATCGCTCCCGCTAAAGCGCCCAGATAACGGCTAATCGGTTCAGGGTGGACTCCACCAAATCCGGGGTTCAATTCCCCGCGGATTTCAAGCACTTCACAAGCCGTGCCTTGCAAGATGCCTTTGATCACCCCTTTGCCGGAGCCATACATGGAGTCGACGACAACGTGCATGCGCTTATCGCCAATGGTATTGAAGTCAATCAGCGTGCGGAGGTGATCGTAGTAAGCGGGGATCGGATTGAAGCGTTTAATTAGCCCCATATCCTTTGCGGCCTCGTATTCGATCAGGTTCGGGCCACGGGCACGCTCTTCGTTGTCGTTTAGATAAATCTCGACCCGGCGCGCCTGTTCGGGCAATGCGGACCCACCGTAGCTGGCTTTGAGCTTGACGCCGTTGTAGCGCGGAGCGTTGTGTGAGGCAGTGATCATCACGCCGGCCATCGCACCCAGATGCCGCACGGCATAGGAGATGGCCGGCGTGGGAACGGGAGACTGGGATAGATAGGCGGTGAAACCATTGGCCGCCAGAACACGAGCGACATCAATGGCATACCGGTCGGATAGGAAACGAGTGTCGAACCCAACGACCATCGAGCGGGAGGTGGGTTGGTATTTGCCCTGGTTGCCTTCATTCCAGTTACCCGCAGCGATGGCGTCGGCGATGGCTTGCGAAACCATGCGTAGATTGTGAAAGGTAAAGGAGTCGGAGATAACAGCCCGCCAGCCGTCGGTTCCAAAGTGGATTGGCATACTTTCCTCCAAATTTAAGGGGGTATTTTTGAGGTGGATTCTATCACCTCATGTTAAAATCTGAATATGGCTGAAGGAATTGAGCGTACTGCCGCTGAAAAGCAGAAGATTATTACCCTAATGCAACAAATGCATCTGTTTAAGGGCCTGGCCGATACGGCTTTGGAAAACATCATAGCCAGGCTTGTAACGCGGCCTGTTCGTTCCGATGAACGTATTTTTGCCGAAGGTCAGTTTGCAGAGAGTTTTTATATTGTACTGGAAGGGCAGGTGCAGATTACGCGACGGGTGGACAAAGATGAAACGATATTGATTGCCAATATGATTAGTGGGGATTACTTCGGTGAGGTGGCTTTACTCAACCGTACACTCCGCTCCGGTGAGGCCAGAGCAACCACCTCAACCATCTTGCTGGAAATGAACGAAGAAAACTTCCAGTGGATGTTGCAGGAATTTCCAGAGGTGAGGCGGGATTTGATGCGAATCGTCAGCGGGTATGAAATTGCACGACGGAAACGGTTCAAGTGGCTCGGTGAGGATGAGACCATTCACGTACTGCTGCGCCGGGATGGGTGGATCCTGGCTTATCACCTGGTCGGGCCGGTTATCGTCGGGTTGTTAGGGGTATGGGCGTTATCTGAATCATTTCTGATCGAAATGCCAATCTTGCGATTCCTGGGCGTTGTTGGAACGGTATTGGGTCTGGTGTGGGGGGTGTGGGCCTATGTGGATTGGGAAAACGATTTTTATGTTGTGACAGATAGGCGCGTTGTTTATTTGGAAAAAATCGTACTGCTCTATGATAGCATTCAAGAGGCTCCGCTGGAAACGATCCAAACGGTCAATGTCTCCACAGCGAATTTTATTGAGCGTTGGCTGGGGTATGGACACGTCACTGTAGACACCTTCGGGGGTAAGATTCAAATGCGCTACGTGCGCGACCCCAAACGCGTGGAAACTGCACTCAAAGAGTACTGGGACCGTGTCACCACCTATGTGAAACAAGTGAAGGAAGAGGAAATCCGGCAGGAGGTACGCAAACGGTTGGGTTTGGAACCCCCTCAAAAAACGGCAGTGGTACCCACATCAAAGCCAGCCCAGGCCAAACCCGCTGCGAAGAAAGGTTTTTTAGAAGATTTATTGCAAATCCGGGTCGTAGACGGGAACGTCATTACCTATCGCAAACATTGGTTCATCTTATTGGCAAAAATCTGGCCTATCGTATTGTTTTTGATCTTACTCCTTCTGCTCATCATTACACGAGCACTCGCGGTGATTACCCTGTTGACCGTGGGAGACCTTGTCATTACGTTCTTTGCAACCATTGTGCTCTCTTCGCCATTTTGGATTTACCAATACCTGGATTGGCGGGATGATCGCTACCAGTTGACCAACCGAGAGGTAATTGACCTGGAGCGCAAACCGTTCCAACAAGAAGCAAGAGACTCTGCACCGCTCGAAAATATTCTATCCATCCAATATAAGCGGGATAACATTATCAAACTCATCTTTAATTTTGGAACGGTTGCGATCAACGCCGGGACCAAAGAACTTACTTTCGACAACATTTATAATCCTGCAGCAGTACAGAATGAAATCTTCGAGCAGCGCTCGCGAAGAGTGAATCAAATACAGGCCGATAAAGACCGGGGCAGCCGCGAGCACGTCGAGAAACTGGTGGATGTGTACGCCGAATACCTGCCCGAATATTTGGAAAAGAAACAAAAAGGAAATGCTGAACAAGATATTGAAGGATAAATATGGCTGTACGTGAGATTATGACATTGCCCAATCCTGTCCTGCGGCGTAAAACCCGCAAGGTGACGGACTTTGGCCCGGAACTGCAAACATTAATTGACGATATGGTTGAAACCATGCGCGAGGCGCCCGGTGTGGGATTGGCCGCCCCGCAAGTGAACGACTCGCAACAATTGATTGTGGTGGAATTTGGGGATGAGGAGGACGAAAATGTCCCCCCAAAGCTATACATTCTCACCAACCCGGAAATCTCCAGATTGTCGAAAGAAACCACGTTAGGGGTGGAAGGTTGCCTGTCTATCCCTGGCATCGTAGGGGAAGTGGAACGGGCTGAAGCGGCTGTCGTCAAGGGCTTCAACCGCCGGGGACAGCCCGTAAAAATCAAGGCCAAAGGCTGGCTGGCGCGGATTTTCCAACATGAAATTGATCACCTGAACGGCGTTTTGTTTGTTGACAAAGCCACCCGTCTTTGGGAACAAAAGGATGAACCAGAAGAGAAAGGCGTCGCGATAGCCGATTAACGAAACGCGTTTTCCAATAAATGAAAGGTGGCGGTTCACATCCCGGTGACCGTCCCTTTTTTATGCCATTCCCTCTATGCGTTTAGAGCACCTCTCCCTTACCAACTTCCGCAGCCTGACCCGGCTGGATGTTGACGTTCCTCGAGGCACCATTGTCCTGGTGGGGGATAATGCTCAGGGCAAGACGAGCGTTCTCGAAGCCATTTTCATGCTTGCGACAATGACATCCTCGAGTGCTGAAAGCGACCGGGAGTTGATTAACTTCTTCGCCGCGCGCGAACCGCTGTCCGTCGCCCGCATCAAGGCTGATTTCCACCGGGAAAACCGGTCAGACGCACGTCTCCATCACCTGGAAGTCCGTATCATCCGGGAAACCAATGGCAACAACGGTTCCCGCGTCCGAAAAGAAGTGCTACTCGACGGAGTCAAACGCAAGGTCAGTGAAACAGTGGGGCAATTCAACGCTGTGTTATTTCTCCCGCAAATGATGAGCATCATTGACGGCTCCCCCTCCCATCGCCGTCGCTATCTCGACCTTGCCCTGGCGCAGGTCATGCCCGGCTACACAGAGACCCTTTCCGGGTATAACCGCGTATTGGAGCAGCGCAATGCCCTCCTCAAACAATTAGGCGAATATTCCGGCGATCAAGAGCAGCTCGCTTTTTGGGATGAACAACTGGCCGGGTTGGGGGCGCGATTGGTGTACGCCCGGATCCAGGCCGTGCAGGAAATGGAGAACATCGTCGCTTTGATCCACCGCGACCTGACGCAAGGGCGCGAAATCCTACGCCTGAATTATTACCCGGCCTTTGATCCCCTCCCCAAACCGGGGGCGCAATACATGCTCAAACTGGATGACCCCCGGGACCGGACAGCCTTCACCCTCGAACAGGTTCAAAAAGGGTTCACCGACGCCCTGCAAAAATTACACCGGGAAGAGATCGCGAGAGGCGTCACCACCATCGGTCCCCACCGGGACGAACTCCGTTTCCTGAGTAATGGGATTGACCTGGGCACTTATGGCTCACGCGGCCAGATTCGCACTACCTTGCTCACGATCAAACTTGCTGAAGTTGAATGGATGCACGAAAAAACCGGGCACTGGCCTGTATTGTTGCTCGATGAAGTATTGGCAGAACTGGACGGGCAACGCCGCGCGGACTTACTCGAACGCATCTCCGCCTACGAACAAACTTTGATGACGACAACGGATTTGAATCTATTTACCCCCGAGTTTGTCGAACAAACGAAAGTGTGGGATATAAAAGAGGGGAGATTGACTGTCCGTTAAGACTTCGAAAGTTTAAAGCGAGTATCTCGCAAATGGAATCGTGGTAAAAACAAGTTGATTTGGCTACGAAAATCAACCCGGAAACTCCCGAAGTTTGGCGCTAAAGCGGACGTTTAGAGGGAATCCCAACCCGGCGGGGGTAGCGCGTCGGTGTCCCGCGTGTTTTCGCCACCACGATCAGGGTACGATCATCCACCCCCGGCAGGGATACGGGAAGAACCCGGTCGGGTTCACCCCCGAGCGTGGTTATCGCATTTTCGGCTTGTTTGGTTTCCTGATCGCCATCTTTCCCCTTTTGCGCCAGCATATATCCTCCCACGCGTACCAACGGCAAGAGATATTCCACCAGGACGGGCATCGGTGCCACCGCGCGAGCCAGCGCCCAGTCATATTGTTCGCGATGTTCAGGCTTTTGCCCAAGCTCCTCCGCACGGGCTGTTTGAATATCCACGTTTTCCAACCCTAACTGTCGCACGACTTCCGCACAAAAAACCGCTTTTTTGCCGGTAGACTCCACTAAAGTCAGTTGCATCTCAGGCTGAGCGATCTTCAATACCAATCCGGGGAACCCTGCTCCTGTGCCTACATCAACCACGCGTGCCATCGTTGTTCCGCGCATGGCCCGCAAGCAGGTGAACGAGTCGAGAAAATGCCGCACCCAGACTTCCTCCACAGTCCGAACTGCGGTCAGATTGAAACGCTGATTCCACACAAGCAGCAACTTCGCAAATTCTTCTAGCGCGGCAAATTGGGCTGCACTCAGCTTAAGATCAGGTTCCGTTTGAAGATAATACACAGGGCAAAAGATAAAAAAAACTCCCAGCCTGAAGGTGGGAGCACATGAATCAAACAATAATTGAAGGGAACGGTATGAAGCGATTTATTCTTCGTCTTCAGGCTCAGAGGAAGTGGGCTTTTTGAAGCGATAGACAATCCGGCCCCGCGTCAAATCGTAAGGGGATACTTCCACGCGTACTCGATCACCCAACAGAATGCGAATGTAAAATTTCCGCATTTTGCCAGACAAATAAGCCAGCACATGGTGCCCATTATCCAGTTCAACCTTAAACTGGGTCCCGGGCAAGGCTTCAACAATCCTGCCATCTAATTGGATTTTGTCCTCGACTTTTGGCATACAATCTTCTCCAGAATAAAACAAAAACGGCTGTCGCTCGCGGCGCAGCCGAATGTTTTTCAAACAGGAATGTGCTATCACAGTGGTTAATGACCACGAAAAAAAATGATGCCCGAGTGAACTCCTTGTTGTAAAACTTTCGACCAGGATCGAACGACGTAACCATTATAACGCTCGCCTTAAGGCTTGTCAAACAAAAACGTTTCTCAACTCTGTGTCATTCACTGCATGATTTATAATCCAGGTATGTTCGAATTGCCCTTATTTCCATTAAACACGGTTTTGTTTCCGGGCTTGCCGCTTAAGTTGAATATCTTTGAACCCCGATATAAACAAATGCTTAACCGGTGTTTGCAAAATAGTGAGTCATTCGGAGTTGTGTTGATCCAGCATGGGCGAGAGGCCCTTGGCCCGCTTGCTGAACCGTACCGGATCGGATGCACTGCACAGCTTGTTCAGGTGGAACAGACGCCGGATGAGCGATTTAATGTCACCGCAATAGGGCGCGAACGGTTTCGCATATTCTCGCTTGACCGGATCACATATACCTATTTGACGGGGATGGTTGAAATATTCCCTTTTGAAGATCGGGATAATCCAGATATACATTCCGCGTCTCGACAGTTGCGTCCCTGGGTCAAACGTTATTTTGATGTGTTGTCTGAGGCGAGCAACATGCAAATGGAGTCGCGCTACCTGCCCAATGATCCGTTGGCGTTGGCCTTTTTAGCGGCCTATTTGTTGCAGATGCCCCCAGGAGACAAGCAAAAGGTGCTGGAAATTGAGCGGGCAGATCAAATGATAGCATTTGTCCACAAACTCTATCGCCGGGAGGTCGCTTTGATGAGCGCAATGCTCAAACAAGAGGGGGATAGCAAACGAGGGTTTCGGTTGAATTGACAATCCCAATGAACAGGATGGGGATGTAGGTGGAATGTACACCCCACCTGCATCCCCAAATCTGGCATTAACTACGCCAAATCCCAAAGAACCAACGGTTTTTATCATGCTCCCTGTACTCAGGCTGGTATAATGCCAGGTCGCGCAAGATTTACGCGCAAAAATAGAACAAACATGCTATAATATTACAGTATACAGGTAGACAAAGTACACAGGCAAACAGGGGGCAAACTGTGGCCTGACGTCACCTCAAATCTCCAATCTCTAAAAATGAACGTCATTCGTATTGAAGGCGCCCGCGCCCACAATCTAAAAAATATCACCGTCGAAATCCCTCGCGATAAACTCGTCGTGCTCACCGGCCTGTCCGGGTCGGGGAAATCGTCGCTTGCATTCGACACAATCTTTGCCGAAGGCCAACGCCGTTACGTCGAATCCCTTTCCGCTTATGCTCGCCAGTTCCTCGGTCAGATGGACAAACCCGACGTGGACACCATTGAGGGCCTGTCCCCAGCGGTATCTATTGACCAGAAAGGAGCCTCCCATAACCCCCGTTCGACGGTCGGCACGGTCACCGAAATCTACGACTACCTGCGTCTACTCTACGCCCGCGCGGGGGTTCCGCACTGTCCCCAATGCGGACGCGAACTCAAACGCCAATCCGCTCAGGAGATCGTCGAAGTCATCGAAGCGATGCCCGAAGGCAGCCGGTTGGTTTTGCTCGCCCCGGTCGTGCGCGGGCGCAAAGGCACATACCAGGCTGTTCTTGATGACATCCAAAAGGCCGGTTTTACCCGTGCGCGTGTAGATGGGCAGGCAATCGAGTTAGGGCAGGACGAAGTCGATCTCGACCGCTACAAGAAACACGACATCGAAGCCGTTGTAGACCGCCTGATCATCCGCCGCTATGAAACGCAAGAGGACACTGATGCCGCCCGCTCCCGCCTGACCGACTCGGTCGAGACCGCGCTCAAGTTTGGGGAGGGGATGATCATCATCCAGAATCTCTCCGTTGAACCCGCAGAGGATGTCCTCTATTCTGAACACCTCGCCTGCCCCTACGATAGCTTGAGTTTCCCGGAGATCGAACCCCGCACCTTCTCCTTCAATACCCCGCATGGGGCGTGCCCGGACTGCCAGGGGATCGGCTCCCGGCTGGAAATTGACCCTGATCTGCTCATACCCGATAAATCCAAATCCTTGAATGACGGAGCTATCCCCTTGACCGAGTGGGGTGGCCCGCGCGAGGAGGGGGGATATTATTGGTCCACACTGGAAGGCGCGGCGAAGGAATTTGGCATTGACCTCAACGCCCCGATTCGCACCTTGACGCGGGAGCAGGTCAACGTCATCCTGCGTGGCACGAATAGCAAAGAAGTCGCCATCGAATATAAGCGCAAAAACGGGCGCATATCAAAGTTCTTCACCACTTTCGAGGGGGTCATCACCAACCTGGAACGCCGCTTCAATGAAACGAACTCCGAATACATGCGAGGCCGCATCCAGGAGTTCATGAGCGACAAACCCTGCCCCACCTGCAAGGGGGCGCGCCTCCGCCCGGAAGCGCTCGCCGTCACCATTTCAGATAAAAACATCCTCGAAATCACAAACTGGCCGGTGATGGATACCCTGGTCTGGACGAATACCCTCGCTGGAGAGAACACGCCACTTGACACCCGGCAGCAAATCATCGCTGCCCGCATTCTCAAAGAGTTACAAGAACGCCTGCAATTTCTCGTAGATGTTGGGCTGGATTACCTGACCCTTAGCCGGACGGCGGCTACCCTGTCTGGCGGGGAAGCGCAACGTATCCGCCTGGCCACCCAGATTGGCTCCCGGTTAATGGGGGTGTTGTATGTGTTGGATGAGCCATCCATCGGTTTGCATCCCCGCGACAATGCCCGGTTGCTTCGCACGCTCAAATCCATGCGCGATTTGGGAAACACCGTCCTCGTCGTGGAACATGATAATGAAACGATCCTGGCTGCGGACTGGATCGTGGACCTGGGCCCGGGGGCGGGGGAACACGGTGGACAGGTGGTGGCGGAAGGTCCCCCGGACGTGATCCTGGCCCATCCGACCTCGCTGACAGGGGCATACCTGTCCGGGCGGATGCAGGTGCCCATCCCCGTTCAAAGGCGGGAAGGAAATGGCGGGGCCATCACGATTGTTGGGGCGCGGCAAAATAACCTAAAAAACGTGACCGTTCGGATTCCGCTCGGAAAATTGATTTGTATTACTGGCGTTTCGGGGTCGGGCAAATCGAGCTTGATGAACGAGACACTGTACCCGGCCATTGCCCGCTATCTGCATGGGGGGCGGTACATCCCCGGTGCGCATGACTGCATCGAAGGGATGGAACAGATTGACAAGATCATCAACATTGACCAATCCCCCATCGGGCGGACGCCGCGTTCTAATCCGGGGACGTATACCAAGCTGTTCGACGAAATCCGCGCGCTGTTTGCCGAACTGCCGGAGAGCAAGGCGCGGGGATACAAGGCCGGACGGTTCTCGTTCAATGTGAAGGGCGGGCGCTGTGAGGCCTGTGAGGGGCAGGGGCAAATACGGATCGAGATGCAATTTTTGCCGGATGTCTACGTGCCGTGCGAAGTGTGTAAGGGCGCGCGGTTCAATCGGGAAACACTGCAAGTGAAGTTTAAGGGCTTGAGCATCGCCGACGTACTGGATTTGGATATCGAGCACGCGATGACCGTGTTTGAAGCGTTCCCGCCGATGGTGAATAAGCTGCAAACGCTGATGGATGTCGGGCTGGGATATATCCGCATCGGGCAGCCTGCCCCCACCCTGTCGGGCGGCGAGGCCCAGCGTGTAAAGCTGTCCCGCGAGTTGTCCAAACGCTCCACCGGACGGACGATGTATGTGCTGGATGAGCCATCCGTCGGTCTACACGCGGCGGATGTGCATAAATTAGTCGAGGTGCTC
>DATDOR010000162.1:0-4680 GCA_035293165.1 Anaerolineales bacterium
GGTGGAGTGAGCCATTTTTGTCGGCCCTTCAATCGTGTGCCAATCCCCATACAACTCATCCATCAAATCGCTGTGATAGCCTGAAAGGGCAACTTTACCTTCGACCCGGTGCAGGACCTCCGACAGTTCACGATGTTCGCGATCCGTCATTTCATACGCGTAATCCGGGCGATGGCGATCAGGAATTCCGGCGCATGCCGATCACCGATTCCGGGGCATGGCGATTGCGGATTCCGACAGATGCCGAACACTCATTCTGAGGCTTGGCGATCACAGTGCGGAAGCTAGGAGCCCCTCCGAACCGCTGCGACGACGCTGGATAAACTCTTGAAAATGGGGCATGATCCTGCTCATTTCACCTGAGGAGGCTCTCATGTCCCAAGAAAGGTTATCCATGCGTAAAATCGAAGAAATTCTGCGTTTGAAATGGGAAGCCAAGCGTTCCCACCGGGAGATCGCGCAAAGCTGTGCGGTCTCCTCCAGCACCGTCAGTGATTATTTGAACCGGGCCCAGGCGGCCGGGTTGAGCTGGCCACTGCCAGAAAGCCTGACGGCGGCCCACCTCGAACAGCTGCTCTTCCCCGAGCCAAGAAAGCCGAGTGGCCGGAACATCCCCGCCCCAGATTGGGCGCAAGTGCATACGGAATTGAAGCGGAAAGGCGTGACCTTGAGTCTGTTGTGGGTAGAGTACCGCCAGGACCATCCCGACGGGTATGGGTACAGCCAATTCTGTCAGAAGTACCGCACCTGGGCCAAACGGCTCAAGCCGTCCATGCGCCAGACGCACCGGGCCGGGGAAAAGCTGTTCATTGACTACGCCGGACAGACGGTGCCGGTGATCGACCCCGCCCAACGAGAGTTGGGACGACCGGGGAAATCCGCCAAGCCCAAGTCTTCGTGACGGTGTTGGGGGCGAGCAGCTACACCTACGCCGAAGCGCATTGGGCGCAGGATTTGCCCAACTGGATTGGCGCACATGTGCGGGCGCTGGAATTCTTAGGGGGTGTGCCGGAAATGCTGGTGCCGGACAATCTCAAGGCCGGGGTCAAAAGCCCGCATGTATATGAACCGGACCTCAACCCCAGTTATCAGGAATTCGCGACGTATTATGGCCTGGCCGTCGTACCCGCACGCCCGCGCAAGCCGCGCGACAAAGCGAAAGTCGAAGTGGGGGTGCAGGTCGTGGAGCGGTGGATCTTAGCCCGGCTGCGCCACCGCACCTTTTTCAATCTGGTGGACCTGAACCGCGCTATTCGGGAATTGCTCACCGACCTCAACGGCCGTCCGATGCGCCACCTGGGTCAATCCCGCCAGGAACTCTTTGCGGCCCTGGAGCAATCCGTGCTCCAGCCCCTGCCCACCCCACCCTACGAATTCGCACGCTGGAAGAAAGCCCGCGTGCATCTCGATTACCATGTGGAGTTTGACCACCACTACTACAGCGTGCCATACCCCTTGGTCGGGCAGGAAGTCGACGTCCGCGCGACCGAGCACACGGTCGAAATCTTCCACCAACGGAAACGGAAAGCCTCGCATCCCCGGCTGCCAGGGGGCGACCCCCGCCATCCACCGGGGCGCGGCCGCTTTTCCACCCTGGTCGAGCATATGCCGCCCGCCCATCGCCAGTACAGTGCGTGGTCGCCCGAACGCTTTTTGCGTTGGGCGGACGAGATTGGGCCACAGACCAAGCAGTTGATTCAAGCCGTGCTGGACAGCCGGCGGCATCCGCAGCAAGCCTACCGTTCCTGCCTGGGCATCTTGGGGTTGGGCAAACGCTACACCCCGGTACGGTTAGAAGCCGCCTGCCGCCGGGCGCTCCCGGCCGGGATCCGCGCCTACAAAGGGGTGCACAACATCCTGAAAAACCATCTCGACCAGGTCCCGCTCGATCCAGCGCACCCGGCAACGCTGCCCGAACATGCCAATATCCGCGGTGAAACCTATTACCAATGAGGAGAAGCCTGATGCTTACGCAACCCTTACTCGACAAACTCGCCCACCTCGGCCTGGCCGGGTTCCGCACTGCCCTGGAAGCGCAATGGCAAAACCCGCAGTATGCCGCCTTGACTTTTGAAGAACGCCTGGGGTTGTTGGTGGATGTGGAATGTACCCGCCGCGCCAACCAGCGCCTGCACCGCCGCCTGCAGACGGCCCACTTTGCCCTGGCCGCTACCATTGAAGACCTCGACCTTTCTGCTAAACGGGGGCTCAACCGGGCGCAAATCCTGGAACTGGCGCAGGCGGCCTGGGTGCCGCGCCATCTCAACACGCTCGTCCTGGGGGCGACCGGGGCCGGGAAAACTTATCTCGCCTGCGCCTTGGGACGGGCGGTGTGTGAAGCCGGGTTCGCCGTCCGGTATGAGCGCACCTCCCGCTTGCTCCAAACCCTGGAACTGGCGCATGCCGACGGCTCCTATCCCCAGGTGCTCCGGGCCCTGGCGCACCTCCCTTTACTCATCCTGGATGATTGGCTGCGCGACCCGCTCACCCGCAGCCAGGCGCAAGACCTGCTCGAAATCCTGGACGACCGCTACGGGCGCACAGCCACCCTGGTCGCGACCCAAGTCCCTGTGGCCGACTGGTTCAGCCGCATCCCCGATCCCACGCTCGCCGATGCGATCCTGGACCGGCTGATCCACAACGCCTATCGTTTAGAACTGAAAGGAGATTCCATGCGAAAAAACCAGACCCCCTTGCCGACCCCCACTGACTAAAGGTATGATGTTCCCACCAGCGTCGTCTCACGCTTCCAGGATCGCTTTCCCCCGGAACATGCGATCGCCATGCATCGGTCTGGGTGATCGCCATCGCTCGGAATCACTGATCGTTTTCACCGGAATACGTACATAAATCGTACTGCGATTGTTGGTTGAGCCAGCTCTCCGCAGAAGTGCCAAAAGCCAACGAAAGGCGGATGGCCATCTCGGAAGTGACTCTCGCTCTTCCATTGATAATAGCCGAAAGCGTTTTTCGGCTAACCCCTAACGCCTTTGCCGCCTGCGTGGGATTGATACCGAGCGGTTCCAGACACAATTCTTTGATGATTTCACCGGGGTGAGGGGGATTGTGCATTTCCATTATCATTCGCCAACCTTGCTCAAGACCTCCGCGAATAGTTCGTCGCCCATGCGAAACGGAGGGAGCCGCAATTTCTCCAAAAATGGACGGAGCGGGCCAATCATTCCCCGCTTTCTTGCTTCGATTAGAATGCCTAAAGTCCCTGTGACGGTTAAGCCACTTTGTATTCCCCTTCACCTTCCGCGCCGTTCATCCATCAATAAAAGTCCAGCCTCTAACTCCTGTGCTAAAACGATGGCTTCACTTTCCCCAGCATCCAACTGATCCGACAAAAGCAGTATAGACTGTGGATTTTTTACAGGTGTAAGCATTAACCACACTGCTTGATATACTTCTGACGCACCAGTAGCTTCAGGCTTATGGCGAATTTCGTCGATAACTGCTTGTGGTACGTTCACCTGTCCAAACAATGCAGGCAGTAAGTCAAGCAGTTCCAACCAGGCCAGTGCAATCAACGGCGTGGTATTGGAGACGACTATTTCTTTTCCCATTCCTTAAGTGCCTGAACATCCGCATCCAATTCTTCCGGTGTATATTCCAGATAAGGAATCCCCTCATCCGCCAACAGCCGGATAAAGTCCAACCGGTGCATCCCCAACAATCCCGCCGCCTTCCCCGACGAGATTTTATCCCGCCGGTAAAGCGAAAGCACAAACGCGCGCAACATCTCTTCGCTCGCCTCTTTTTCAGTCAGGCCATAATCGAACAGGATACTTCGGGGAAATTTAACGTGTACGGTAACTTCTTGGGTAGGGAGCATGACTTCCATCCTTTTGGATTTTTTGGAGGGTCAATCTATTTTACCAAAGTTCTTGCTGAAAACATCCTTCCCCTCCCAAGTACCCCACTGCTTACTCCTTACTTCTTACTGGCCATAATGCTCCTGCAAACTCCGGTACCTTAACCCCTTCTCCCGCAACACCCGAATCCCCGCCACCGCCGCCGCGGCCGCTGAGAGCGTCGTCATATACGGCACCGCCATCTGCACCGCCGCCGCGCGGATCTCCTCCCCATCCGCGTGCGCGTGCGCACCGAGTGGCGTATTCACGATCAGGTCAATCTGTCCACCCCGGATCAAATCCACCGTATGCGGCGACCCCAGGTGCATCTGGTTGATGGGAGCCGAGGGGACTCCCGCCCGGTTGAAAAACGCCGCCGTCCCCGGCGTTGCGTGGATGGTGAACCCCATCCGGTGCAGGTCCCGCGCCAGCTTCAACGCCGCGCCCTTGTCGAAATCATTCACGCTGATCAACACCGCCCCCTCCAGCGGGAGCCCGGACCGAGGTCCGCCATTCCCCGCCGCCAACTGCGACTTTGCAAACGCGTGCCCAAACCGGGACGCGTGCCCCATCACCTCCCCCGTCGAACGCATCTCCGGCCCCAACCGGGGGTCCGCCCCGGGCAGTTTATTGAACGGCATCACCGCCTCCTTCACGAAAAACCCGTCCACCTTTGGCTCATCCGTCACCCCCAACTCCTCCAGGGTGCGCCCCGTCATTACCTGCGCCGCAATCCGCGCAAGGGGGGTCCCCGTCGCCTTACTCGCATACGGCACCGTCCGCGACCCCCGTGGATTCACCTCCAACACATACACCACCTCAT
>DATDOR010000163.1:0-3805 GCA_035293165.1 Anaerolineales bacterium
AGCGAAGGGCAGTTGGCTCATTTTTTACGGGTAGATCGACTTGAAGCACGTCGTATTGTGGACGACTTGCGACAACACACTACGGGTATTACTGAAACTAATCACATCGTGTTAGATCTTGCTCAAGAAATTGAAGTGTAAGAGACCGTCTGAAAAGTCCCCAAAGACCCGAAAGGTTTCCAAAAGACACCTATTGAATGTGATTTTTCGGGCTTTTCAGACGCCTTATCCATCCAAAACCTGATGAAAACCTTTCGGGTCTGGGCAAGGATGATACTTTTCAGACAGCTTCTAAGAAAAGGGGGATACAGTGTTGGGTAATTTAACTTTGCCTCACCCTTATATTGTTTTGGACGCCTGTTGTGTGATTAACTTATTTGCTTCTGGAAAAATGGCTGAAATTCTTGTTTCGATTCCGAAGTCGTTTGCTGTCGCTGTATATGCAGTGAATGAAGAGACGTTGAATTATTATGATGGCCCGATAGAAAATGTAAGACAGATTATTAAAAAAATTGATTTACGACCTCTTATCGACTCAAACATAATAGTACCTGTTGAGATTGAGAGTGAAGAAGAACAGAGCGCCTATGTGTATTTCGCGACTCAATTAGACGATGGCGAAGCGATTTCCGGTGCAATTTCCATGTGCCGAAATTGGGCTATCGCAACGGATGATAAAAAAGCAATTAGAGTTTTTAAGCAGGAAATGCCACATATTACCCTGGTTTCTACTCTCGATTTAGTTAAAAATTGGGTTGAAGTAACGCATCAAGAAAGAGAAATGATTCAAATTGTTTTAGAAAACATCCGATATAAAGCAAATTATGATCCGCGAAACCATCCACTTTATGAATGGTGGAAGTCTTACTTTGAAGATAATTGATATAAAAATGTTTTGGTCAACAGTAGTATGAACACCCGAAAAAAAGGTGTGTTTGGGGGTGTACACCCCCAAACACACCTTTTTTTCGGAGATTCCTCTACCTTAGCCTGAATAGTTACCGCACAAGAAACTCAACACCGCCGCATTGAACGCCTCTGCCTGATCTACACTCAGGGCGTGCCCGCCTTGGGGGAAGAGAATCTGCCGGGCGCCGGCGATGCTCCCCGCGAGGACGCGTTGCGTCTCCACGGGGACGGTAGTGTCCTGTTCGGATGTAAGGATTAAGGTCGGACAGCGGATTTCTCCCAGGCGGGATTGAACATTGAATCGCCCCAATGCCCGCATCGTGGCCCGGTAGCCGCGCGGGTCAGATTGGCGAATTTGGTCCATGAGTTGCCCGCGAAAATCGGCTTGATCCGGGTGAGGGAAGACACGCCGGGCAACGACCTTTGCCTGTGTTTCCAGCCCTATAGTATGGACGAGAAAAAGCCGCCAAAGCATGTACGCCCAGACGCTCAGGTTTTTGGGGCGGAGATGGGCAAAGGTGTTTGCAAGGACGAGTTTACAAACGCGGTTCGGGACATCGAGGGCAAATTGCAAAGCCACCGTCCCCCCAAGGGAGATGCCGACGATGTGCGCTTTGGGGATTTCCAGGTGATCAAGCAGTTCGAGAATATCCCCTGCCATTTCCGGGACGCTGGTATGGCCGGGGTAAGGAGATTGACCGAAACTGCGGAGGTCGGGGGCGATGATGCGATATCCGGCTTCCTGAAAGGCGGGAAATTGCAGTTGCCAGGAGGTACTATTCGCGCCGAGGCCATGCAGGAAAACGACGGTGGAAAGAGCGGAGGGGTTGAGGCCGAGATGGTGTAGCAGCATGAGGAAAACGAAAACGCCCGGTTTCGGGCGTTCGGATGGGGGGATGGAAATCTCAATTGGGTTAGAAAGAGGCAATGGCATCGGGCAACTGGTCATAAATTTCCAGGAAGAGATCGAACCCGGCGAGGTTGAGAATTCTTCGGATATCGGAGGAGGGGTTGAGGAGTTTGACGTGGGCGGATTTTTGCTCGCTGTCTTCTGGGCTGTTTTCTGGTTGGAGCAGCTTATAAATAAAGTGAATGCTTCGCAGCCCTTCACTGGTGAGGGATTGGACGCCGGACAGGTCCAGAACCAGGTTATTCATCCCGCGGTCATGTTCTTCCTTGGCTCTCTCGCGGAGTTCAAAGGCATTGCCGAGGTGAATGCGGCCCTCGACGGAGAAAACGGTAACTGGGGGAGTTAGGTGTTGAGTGACGGTAATGTTCACGAGAAGCCTCCTGGGTTCTTACCCCCTTCAAGTGGGGGAACTGAACGGTTACCCTGATGGGTTTGTGGGATTGAGGTGACTGTTGGATTATATCATGGAGGATGGCAGTTCTGCCCCAAACCATTCCAATTCGATCACCTGTCCCGTTATCCACCTGGCCTCCTCACTTGCCAAAAACACAACGGGAGGCACACAATCCTCCGCTTTGAGCATTCGCGCTTTGTCCTCGGAGACGTTTTCTCGCATGGGCGTGTCCACCTTGCCGGGTGCGAGGGCGTTGACGCGGATGTTGGCGGGTTTGCCTTCCTCGGCAGTGACTTTGGTGAAGCCCAACTGCGCCCATTTACTGGCGGAATAAGCGGAATACATCGGGTAAATCCGCGTACCAGAGAGGGAGGAGATGTTGATGATACTCCCCCCACCGGATTTTCGCATCGGTTTCCAGACGTGTTTGGTGCAGAGAAAGGTCGAAGTGGCGTTGATGGACATGATCCACTCCCAGGTTTTGAGCGGTGTGCCATATGCCGGGCGAAACGCGCCTACCCCGGCGTTGTTGACTAAAATATCAATTCGCCCGAAAGTCTCCATCGTAGCCTGCACCATCGCTTTGACCTGATCTTCCACGGTCACATCGGTTGGGACGACGAGCGTGCGGGGCGCGCTTCCCTGCCCGAGGGTTTGAATCTCCTCGGCCACTGCATCCAGTTCGGGCCGGGTTCGGGCGGCCAGGGTGACGTTTGCCCCCTCCTGGGCAAATCCAATCGCAATCGCTTTGCCAATTCCTCTACTGGCTCCGGTAATGATCGCCACTTTGTCTTTCAAACGCATACGATCTCCTTAATGCAAATGCGACGCATGTCATGCGTCGCATTCAAAATAGGTAACAGCTTGCCATTTACTCAGTTTCATCTGAATTATCTTCTTCCTCGTCCTCGCCTTTTAGCCCCTCACGAAACGAGCGAATTCCGCTGCCCAACTCCTTGCCGATTTTAGAAATGCGGCCAACACCAAAAACCAGCAGAACAATCACAAGCAAAATAAGTAGTTCGGGGCCGCCAAAGGATCGTAACATCAAGAGTGCTCCTTAAGTGATTAGCTGAAAGATCTTTAAAATGTGTTTGAGTGTCTTTTTCAAGCTACTTTCGGCCAATTACTTAGTAAATCAGGTTTCTTAAAATAGTTTTGTAACCGTTCAGTTCCCCCACCTGAAGGGGGTAAGAACCCGAAAAAATGGTGTCCGCAGGGGGTGTACACCCCCTGCGGACACCATTTTTTCGGATAATCCCCTCACCAAGTGAACGGTTACATAGTTTTTTTGTAACTGCTCAGGCTAAAGCAGAGGAAATTCCGAAAATCTCCTTCCCGGTTGAGCAGTTGTGTTTTTTATATTTTACCGCACCAGCGATGGCCGGGCAATATGCGCCGCCTGCCGGGCGCGGGCCGGGGCGGTAAACACCTGGTAGTTCGCGTACACAATCGCCAGCGTCAACACCATTGCAATTCCCTGATGGGTGATCGCCAGTGGGATCGCCACATTGAACCACACGACCAATGCCCCCAGCGTAATCTGCACGATAGCGATAATCACAATGACCAGGCCAGTGCGTTCTACACCC
>DATDOR010000164.1:0-2818 GCA_035293165.1 Anaerolineales bacterium
CTTTCGCAAACAGGTTCGCACCATCCTTCGCCATGCCGAACCCCAGTACGATTATTACGACTATTACGACGACGAAGCCGATTTCACCGATGAGCTTGTTGAGGTCCTCGAACAGATTACCCCTTTCATTCAAGCCGGAGATATTTCCAATGCACTGACCCTGCTGCTGGCAGTGACCGAAGAATGTCTCGACGGATGGGGTGACCTGAAAGTCTTCTTAAACATGCCCGAAAATACAGCCTGGTTCCTAAACTCAAGACACTTCTTTAAAGTTTCACGTAACTGCTCAGGCTAAGGCAGGTGAATCCCCGAAAAAAAGGTGTGTTTGGGGGTGTACACCCCCAAACACACCTTTTTTTCGGGAATCTCGTTGTTCACACTTTCGTTGACGAATACAGAAGTCTCTAGAAAGCCAATAAGTTGCCAGGCCTGGAGAGTGCTATGAAATATCCTGAAACTTCACCCCGTCCGGTAGTTGATGAGTATTACGGCGTCAAAGTCGAGGATCCATATCGCTGGCTGGAAGACGCAAAAGATCCAACTGTACGCGATTGGACCGAGGCTCGAAATCGTTTGATGCGAGAATTCCTGGATGCGGTACTACAACGCCCTGGCCAGATTTTTGCCATCAAGCGCCAGCCGCCCCTTCAACAGCCCATGTTGGTAATCCTATCATCAGCTGATGATTTGGCGTCGGAGCAAGTATTGCTTGATCCCAATCAACTGGATCCTTCAGGAGGAATAGCTATTGATTTTTTCGTGGCTTCGCTGGATGGAAATAAGGTGGCCGTCTCACTCTCGAAAGGGGGAAGCGAGCGCGGCGATTTGTACATCTACGATGTTGCAACGCGCCAGCCTTTAAGTGACGTTATCTCACGCGTACAAATTCCCACAGGCGGGGGCAGCTTTGCCTGGACGGAAAGCGGAGATGTGTATTACACACGCTACCCGCGCCCGTGTGAACGCCCAGATGAGGATCTCGATTTTTTTGAGCAGATTTATTTTCACCAGATAGGCTAACCGGAATCGGAAGATACATATCAAAACGGAAACAACACTGGCAGCAAGATCATCGAAACCACCATCAATACAATAATCAACGGCACGCCCACCTTCGCATAATCCCCAAACTTATAACTCCCTGCCCCCATCACCAAAATATTTGTCGGCGAACCGACCGGCGTCGCAAACGACATCGAAGATGCAATCGCCACCGTCATCACCAGTGCATGGGGTTGGACACCGAGATTGATCGCCGCCTGCAACGCAATGGGGACGAGCAACACTGCCGTCGCCGTGTTCGACAATACCTGCGTAAACAATGCCGTCACCAAAAACAGGATCGCCAACACCGCCACCGGCCCCACACCGCCCAGCCAGGCTGTCAATTGTGACGCGGCCATCCCCACCAGCCCCGCTTTCTCCAATGCAATGCTCATCGGCAGCATCCCCGCCACGAGCAGAATACTCTTCCAATCAATTGCCGAATACGCCTCGTCCATCGTCAGGCATCCGGTCAGGATCATCAACAGTGCGGCCAACAGCGTCACCGTCGCGACCGGGAAAATTTCTCCGACCATTAGCGCGAGCATTCCCAACAGGATCAGCAGTGCGATCGGAGCACGTTTCCGCGCGGGCGCGCCCACCATCGTCTCCGGCTGGCCCATGACCACAAAATCCTGCCGGTTTTCCCGCAATGCCAAAATCCGCTCCCACGGCCCCTGCACCAACAACGTATCGCCAAATCGCAGCCGGGTATTCGCCACCCCCAACTGCCCCTTCGCTGACGGCCCGTGAATCCCCAACACCGTCAACCCAAACCGCCTTCCAAAATTCGTCTCGACAATTGTCTTTCCCAGCAAACTCGACCGGGGTGGGAGTAGTACCTCCGCCAACCCGACCTCCTGCGAGACCAGCCCGGCCCCTTCCCCGGCAGATGTTGGCTGGACGCCCAGGTTCAGCACCGCGGCAGCGTGTGCCACATCTTCTGCCGTCCCCTGCACCACCAAAACATCTTCACCCTGCACCACAATCTCCGGCTCTGGTTGCAGACGCTGGGTTTTGTCCGATTGCAGCACCAACGCGCTCTCCCCGACCTTCATCACCGGACGGGGAGCAGGCGCACGCTGAATTTCTACCGCCGTCAGTCCAAAATTCCGCCGCAGGGCAATCTCTGCCAGCGTTTTCCCAACCACATCCGCCTGCCGCCGTACCCGCAACCGGTACAGGTTATCCGGCAATTGGTACAACTCTACCAACTCCTGCGGGGTGGCCATCTTCTGCATCGCCTTTGCACTCTGCCGGTCGGGGAGCAAACGCCGTCCAATCCCCAACATGTACACTACCCCCGCTGCTAACAGCCCCAATCCAATCGGTGTGAAACTGAAAAATCCAAATGTTGCATACCCCGCCTCGCGCAAAGCATCGCTCGCAATGATGTTTGGCGTCGTCCCAATCAGCGTCGTCGCCCCGCCCAATAGCGCCCCGAAGGCCAGTGGGATGAGCAGTTTCGATGGGCTGATCTTCACCGTATTTGCCAGACTGATGATGGCTGGAAGCAAAACCGCCACCGTCCCCGTGTCGGACATGAACCCGGACAGCACCGCCACCGCCAGTATGATCACTACCAGAAGCCGGCCAGGATGGTTGCCTGCGACCGCGAGGATTCTGCGCCCCACCGCCCCGGCCAGTCCCGTTTGCAGGACTCCACCCCCCACGACAAACAGCGCCCAAATCGTCATCAACGCCGGATTACTAAACCCGGACAGCGCCTCGGACGTGGTCAACAACCCCGTCACCATCAACGCCACCACCACCC
>DATDOR010000165.1:0-2183 GCA_035293165.1 Anaerolineales bacterium
CCATGCTCCTGGCGGAAGTGCCAGGTCTGGCCTGCGTGATCAAGGATGACGGTTTCACCGCCCGCGATGCGCCCGCCGATGAATTTTGGGTGGGCTTCAAGGAGGCGCGGTTGCAGCCCACGCTCGGCCAAATGGAGAGCGGCGGTTAGACCGGCGATCCCACCGCCGATGATAATTGTGGAATCGTTATTTTCCAAGAATGACACAATAAATAAAAGAGTAACTACTCAGCCAGAGTAAGAAGTAACCGAAAAAAGGTGGGGGGGAGTGTACTCCCCCCCACCTTTTTTTCGGGCCAATCCCCTTCCCGGCTGAGCAATTACTTTCTTTATAGATGAACAACGTGCCCTGTTTTGGCCGATTCGTATAGGGCGAGGGCTGTTTTGACATGATTGCGGGTCTCATCGAGAGTGAGGTAGTGGGAGGCCTTATCCAGAACAGCCGCATTCATGTCTTCGACTTCGCCAAGGTAAAGTCCTTTTTCGGGGACAGACAGGTCTTCGGAATAGCCGGTGACAGGGGTAAAGGTAAGGGCACTGCGATGATCTTCAAGTCCGACAAACGGGCGGTTGAGATACAAACGGCCTTTTGTACCGACAATTTCGAAAAAAGTGTGGAAAGGCGTGCGAAAGGCACAAGCGATCTGGGCCAGCGTACCGCCTGCGTAGCCCATTTGCCCGGCAAAGGTTTCATCTACACCGGATTTACCTATCCATTGCGAGCCAAACACCCACTCCGGCGCGCCACCCATGACATACTGGGCAAAACTTAGCGGGTACACGCCGACATCCCAGAGCGAACCGCCTCCCCAACCCGGATTCATGCGGACGTTGGTGGCAGGGTCAGACATGGAAAAGTCAAATGTGCCGCGAATCAGGCTGATGGTTCCAAGTTTGCCACTTTGCACCCATTCCCCGACAATTTTGGTCTGGGGGTGGTGACGGTACATGAAGGCTTCTGCAAGCGGGACGCCCGTCTCGTGATGAACAGCAATCATTTCATCCACTTCGTCCAGGGTAATCGCAAATGGTTTTTCGCACAGGACAGCCACATCCGCACGCATCGCTTTGATACTCCATTCGGCGTGAAGATAATTGGGCAGGCTAATATAAACCGCATCTATTTCACCCGAATCGAGCATCTCCTGGTAACTACCGAAACTTTTCGGGATTTCCCATTCTTTCGCGTAAGCCTCTGCGGATTCTTTCGAGCGGCTGGCAACGGCGACCAGTTCACAGCGTTTTGCTGCTCGGATGGCCGGAATCAGGCGGCGGTTGATGTTGGCGGTAGAGACAAGGCCCCAGCGGACAGTATTCATACGGGTCTCCTTTTCACATGTGGGAAATAAAAGATGAGGGGAATATAGCACAGTCAAAGGAGCGGGTCAACGAAATTTTTAAGTTTCACTTGCCCTCGTTGAGATACTGGGGTAAAGTTCCCTCATAGCCACACCGAAACTGACTCTTAAAGCCGGGCGCGAAAAATCGCTCAAACAACGCCATCCCTGGATATTTTCGGGGGCCATCGCACGCGTCGAAAATGATCCCCAACCGGGTGAAACCGTTCAGGTTCATGCAGCGCACGGCAAATTCCTTGCCCAGGCCGCGTTTAGCCCTCGATCCTCGATCCGCGCCCGCATCTGGACATGGAACCCGGACGAAAGGGTGGACGCCGACTTCTTCCGTGCCCAAATTGGGAGGGCGATCCGGGCACGGCAGGGGGGGGTAGACATTTCCCCGAACGAGGCGGTCCGCCTCGTGCATGGCGAGTCCGATGGGCTTCCGGGGCTGATCGTAGATCGTTATGGGGACACGATGGTGATGCAATGCCTGTCCTGGGGCGTGGAATATTGGCGGGAAACAATTGCCGACATTTTGGCCGAACAACCGGGCGTCAAACGTGTCTTTGAGCGCTCGGATGCAGATGTGCGCGCGCTCGAAGGATTGTCCCCCCGTTTGGGGCCAGTACGCGGCGGCCCCCCGCCTGAACAGATGGAAATTGTCGAAAATGGCCTGCGGTTTTGGGTGGATATCCATCATGGGCACAAGACCGGTTTTTATCTGGATCAACGCGCGAACCGGCAACTCGTGCGGGAAAGTTCTGTTGGGCGGGAGGTGTTGAATTGTTTTTCGTACACAGGGTCATTCACAGTTTACGCGCTGGCCGGGGGAGCGGCTTCTGTC
>DATDOR010000166.1:0-3866 GCA_035293165.1 Anaerolineales bacterium
AGAATCTGCCGCTATCGCGCAGATCAATTTTCATTTTCGCATTTTTTTGCTTTCTGCAAATCCATTTTTCAACCTCAAGCTCGTGCCTTTGCTTGAGTTCTTGCAGTAGAGTCATTCCTTTTATCCAAAACATTGTAGAGAGATGCTGGGAGATATTCTTCTAAATCATCAAAATCAATGCTGTTCACATCTTTTTTCATTGCTTCACTCGCAATTTTGTTATTTGCCTAACTATTAAATCAACAGAACACATTAATCAGGGCTATAGAGGTATAAACTGACTCCGTTGATGTGTCCAAGACAAAACGTCTCAACTATTTACCGAATGACAAACAGATTATACCCTTACTCCGTACTCACCAACTCATCCACCCGAATATCGAGTAAAATATTCCCAAGAAGGTCGTATGCTCAACCAACAAACTCTCCAACAAATCGTAGACCGGATCGTCACCACGTCAAACCCAAACCGTGTCATTGTGTTTGGGTCTTATGGGCGTGGAGATGCCGATGAAGGGTCTGATCTCGATTTGATGGTCATTAAATCAAAGGTAGACAATAAATACGAAGAAATGATTCGCTTGCATGAAGCAGTGGGTGGAATTGGCGTGGGCGTAGATATTTTGGTATATTCCGAGGCTGAATTTAATCGACGCAGCCAGGTGCCAGGTACGATCCTTTATTGGGCGCGGAAAGAAGGGAAAGCCTTGTATGAAGCCACACATTGAAGAAGCATATCGAGCGTTGGTTCTTGCTGATCGGGACATTACCGCGTTTGAAATCCTGAAAAAATCTAAAGACGCACATATTGCTATTGTCGGTTTCCATGCCCAGCAGGCAATCGAAAAATCACTCAAAGCGGTCTTGTTTGCCCATCAAATTGAATTTGACCGCTCACATGATCTGGTTAAGTTAGCAGGCCTGCTTCGAGTTCACCAAATTGAAGTCCCCGTTGAAGATAAAAAATGGTTCTTTGGAAATCGGCGGGGAGGTCTCCAGATTTTGGGGTGTGAGTGGGGTATACACCCCACTCACACCCCAAAATCTGGCATTAACCACGGCAAATCCCAAAGAGCCTAAAAAATTGCGCCAATTAAACCCTTTTGCGGTGACACTGAGATATGATGATGTGGAAATCACTCCCCAAATCACACCAACCACAACTTCTCAGCTTGTCAATCAACTCAGACGTTGGGCAGAAGAGCAAGTTAAAGCCACTGAGCAGAATCGGTAAATTGAAAATCAGTCCGTCAACAACGGCGTTCCTATGCAGGAACGCCGTTGCTCTTTAAGATGGGGACAGGAATTACTTTCCAACCCTCACTCCGTACTCACCGTCTGATCCATCTGCAAATTCGCAGGCTCCACTCTCACAAAGGTACGTTCCCAATCCTGCAACAAATCCAGCACCCCCTCCGCCTCGCGGGATTGGTGACTGCGGTTGAGTTCCTCCGCATACACCGTGAGCAAATACGCCAGGTTCGCCTTATCCTCCGCATCCACAGGGCAAACACGGACATTCGCGCCCTGCGCCACGCGCCGTTGAATCGCGGCCATGTCAAAATTCTTTTGAGGCTGCAAGCGCAGGTACAACACCCCACCCGTCATCCCCGCACACATCCACGGGCCGGGGTCGCCCATGACCAACACACGCCCTTCCGTCATATACTCGCACAGGAACCCTTTCACGTTCGCCCGCGCACCCAGGTAGCCCAGGCTATCGTTCAACGGCTGGCGAATCTCCCCGCCGATGATGACATCCGCACCGGACAACCGGATACACGCCCGTGAGTCCGCGTTCCCCTGAATGACGAGCAACCCGTCCATCGCGCCATAAGCCAACCCCTTCCCGACCGAACCATCCACCCGCACACCATCGTGGTTGTACCCTTTCATAATCACCACTTTCCCGCCGTGCATCCCCTTCCCGACGCCGTCCTGTGCCCCGCCCTCTACCGCAATGTGCATCGGAGCCGTCGTATACGCGCCCAACCCATTCCCCGGTACGGAACTCGCATAAAACCGCAGATTCGTTTCGTGAATGGCATGATGCCCATCTGAATGATGACTCCCAATAGTCGAATGACCATTCGACGGATATCCGTTCCCGTTTAGAGGATACGCCTCTGCGACCCCGACCGGTAAGGCGTTGCGAGACCCGTTGGTTCCATACGGACGATTATGTCCGTACATCCCCAACGCGATCTCCGCGAGCGACTGCCATGCGTCGGGACACCCCCCAACGCCGCCGTGGCCTGGCTCCCACAACCATTTCCGTTGGAACCGCGTCAACGCCCCGGCCAGATGTGTCCCCAATGCACGGTCTACAGGCGAGACCTTGTCATCTTCAAAACTGATATTTTCCTCCCCGGCAATCGCCGTCTCGATCATCATGTTGGAAATCACCGTCGTCAGGTGATTGCGCGGGCGGCGAAGTGGGCGCTGGCTCACCTGCACCCCGCTCGAAAGTTTCAACAGACGAGTCGCAGTGGATTCTTCGGATGGATTCTCCACCTCCTCGAGCAAATCACTCAAATCCAGCTGTTCATGGTGCGAAATCTGCCGGAGCAAATCCGTCCGGCCAACCATATCCTGCGTCCGCGTGAACCCTAACCGGGCGGTTATCGCTTTCACCTCTTCGCCTAACGCCCCGAATAGATTGACGATGCCCTGCGTGGCATGTTCGAGTTCCTGCGGGATGAAACGTTTCAGGCCATGCGCTTTGGCCTGGGCGGAAGTTTCGATTTGGGTGGCGATCCCGACGTGGCAGGTGTCGGTCTGGCAGGCGCGACAGATCGTACAGCCGATTGCCACCATTGCCAGCGTGCCGAACCCGATCCGGTTTGCGCCCAATAAGATCATTTTCACGGCATCCGCCGCTGTCCGCATCCCTCCGTCGCACCAGAGTTCGACGCGGTCGCGCATCCCGCCTTCAGTCAGTGCGCGATGTGCCTCTACTACGCCGATTTCCGCGGGCAGGCCGACGTACCGGAGCGAATGTTTGCGCGCCGCTCCCGTGCCGCCATCATACCCGGTCAGGTTGATGATATCCGCGCCCGCTTTCGCAATCCCGACCGCGATGATGCCGATCCCTGGCACAACGGGCACTTTGACCGCGACACGGGCTTTGGGGTTGGCAGTCTTGAGTTCTTCGATGAACTGCGCCAGGTCTTCGATGGAATATATATCGTGGTTGTTAGAGGGGGATATCAAGTCCACCCCTTGCCGGGCGTGGCGCGCCTTCGCCACTTTCGCGGACACTTTTCGTCCGGGCAGGTGGCCACCCTCACCGGGTTTCGCGCCCTGTCCAACTTTGATTTCGAGCAGGTTGGAGGAGTTGATCAGGTTGATGTCCACCCCAAACCGGCCCGAGGCGATTTGCTGGCCGCGATGGTGCGGGTATTTGCCGATCATGTCCAGGATTTCGCCGCCCTCGCCGTTGAGTGAGAGTATATTCAGCCGGTACGCGCCCTCTGCATAGGCGCGGAAAGCCGTTTCCCCTTGTGAGCCGAAGGACATGGATGAGATGACAAACGGGAGACTGTGCCCGGTGATGCCTGCGTCAACGGTGGCAGGGTCAATGTAAGGTGGGGTGGACATCGTACGGGACAAATTCGAAGGGTTTTTGTGCAAGTCCACCCCACCTGGAAAACAAAAATCGAGAATGTGCCGGAGGGTGACAGGGGTTTGGCGGCCTGTAGTTTCGGCTTTGAGTTCAAAAGCATCCTGGGCAACTTCCCCTGTGCTGACTTGCCCGGCGGACTTCCATACTTTAGGGTAAAAGTGGTTAGTGCGTGAAAAACCGCCTTGGGAAGCCCCCATCATGATGGCTTTGCGTTCTTCGAGTTCGGCTTGTAAGGTGTTCC